>JBHLLE010000202.1:0-6759 GCA_048885945.1 Candidatus Hermodarchaeota archaeon
CTGAAAATTATGGGAGGGCCGACAACAGCAAAGGAACTTGGCTTGGAAAAAAAACACATCATTGAGGCCTTGACTGAGGCGCATAAAATCCGACGTGATAGGTATACAGTTCTGGGTGACATAGGGTTGACTAATGCAGAGGCCGAATCTATTGCAAAGGCTACATATGTAATTGATTAGGTCCTAGGCCCTCCTGAAACGAAAAGGAGTTTTGTAGTTACAACTCAATACTCGCCTAAGTAAAAGATGAGTTGAGTCAATATGATTTCTCCTGAAGGTTTACTTGATGGAATAACTGCGAGTGGTATAATTCTCTCAGCAGTTATTTTTGGTCTTTTATCCTTTTACCATGCGAGGAAATTAGAGGCAAGACTACTCGCTGTTGCTGGAATTTTGATGATCTTTGTCGGTCTTTTCTGGTTAGGGCCCTTCGCAGATTTTTTATCTTTACTAATATTCGGAAGGAATTTAAGCCCACTTCATATTTATGGTTGGTTGAGCTATGTTTGGGTTGCACCTGCAATAATTGTTGCTATGTATCTTGGTTCAGAACTAATGTTTCCAGAGAAGAAAAAAGTAATTGTAGCTATTTATGCAATAATTGGAATCATTTTTGAACTATTTCTTTTTCTAGATGTAGCAAATACTTTTATTATTGATCAACCTACTCCAGGAAATACAATAGATAGTAGCTTTAACAGAGCATCTCCAACATTTATTATAATAGCCTTCTTTTTAGTATCCGTACTTATTTTTGAAGGTATTGGATTTGCTATTAAAGCTAGACAAGCAACTGGTGATATAAGAAAAAAATTTACCTATTTGTCCATAGCATTTATTGTCTTTGTTGTGTGCGGAGCACTTGATTCAGTTATTACTGCTGGAGTTGCAATTGGATTTATCCGTGTCGTAATGATGACATATGCAATATGGATGTATTTAGGATTAAAGACTTAATTAAAACATCTTACTTTTTTTTTTAATTTTTTAATTATTTTAACTTTCTTAGAAGTTAATTTTTTTTATTAGAAAATTAAAGGTTAAAAATAGCATTTAACCAAATATTTATTAATAAATTCAGTTGAAAATATTATTAGTTAATGGATTTAAGTAATTTTTTCCAATATAAATAATATAAATTTAAGAAGAGGGGAAATTTTAAATGGTCTCTACTACTGCTTGGATAATTGGAGGAACAGCATTAGGAATTTTAATATTATGTTGTATCTTTGGCATTTTTTTTCTCTATAAGTCAAAACAATTAGAAGCAGATTTATTAATTTATGCTGGTTTATTAACAATTTTTACTGGACTTTTCTATCTAGGTGCAACGGCAGAATTTTTATCAGTTGTACTCACTGGATATAGTTTAGATAATTCATATGGATTACATGGTATATTAGCTTATATGTGGGTTGCTCCAGCAGTGATTGTCGCAATGTATCTTGGAAGTGAATTAATGATACCCAATAAAAAGAAAGTTATTGTTGGAATCTACTTAATTTTAGGAATTATATTTGAATTGTTCCTCTTTTTAGACACTATGAATGCCTTTACTTTTGACGATCCTGCTGTAATGGGTCAAGATTTAAGGGATTCAAGTTTCAATAGAAATCATCCAACATTCTATTTATTAGCATTTTTTTTATTATCAGCTCTAGTTTTTGAAGGAATTGGATTCGCCATCAAAGCAAAACAAGCTTCAGGAGATATTAGAACCAAATTCGTTTATTTATCTTTTGGTTTTGTTATTTTTGTTCTATGTGGTGCATTAGACTCACTTATTACTCCAGGTATTGGATTGATATTTGTTCGTTCAGGTATGCTAATTTATGCGTGGCTAGTATATCTTGGACTAAAACCAGCATAACTCTTATTAAAATCTCTTTTTTTTTTATTTTTTAAGGTTTTTACCAATATTTTATAGATTAAAAATTTAAATGAAAAAATAAAATCTTAATTAATGAGAGTTTTAACTAAACTATCTAGCTAAAAAAGTGAAAATTATGATAAAATTAGTTCTTTTGAGACATGGAGAAAGTATTTGGAATAAGGAAAATAGATTTACAGGATGGACAGATGTAGAACTCTCTGAAAAAGGGGTCAGAGAAGCAAAAGAAGCTGCAAAAGTATTAATTGAGAACAAATTTACTTTTGATGTAGCCTATACTTCTGTCTTAAAAAGAGGTATTAAAACATTATGGATCGTTTTAGAGGAGATGGATTTAATGTGGATTCCTGTATTTAGATCTTGGAGATTAAATGAAAGACATTATGGTGCTTTACAGGGATTGTACAAATCTAAAATGGCTGTTGAAGTAGGGGAAGAACAGGTACTAATTTGGAGGCGAAGTTATGACATTCCTCCACCTACCTTGAAAACAAGCGACCCAAGAAATCCGATTAACGATCCTAAATACAAAAATGTGGATGCAAAAGATATACCTCTAACTGAATGCTTAAAGGATACCGTTGAGAGATTTATGCCATATTGGCACGATGTAATCGCGCCAGAGGTTAAATCGAGAAGGAAAGTATTAATCTCTGCTCACGGAAATAGCTTAAGAGCTCTGGTTAAACATCTAGATAATGTATCAGAAGAGGAAATTGTAGGTTTAAATATACCTACAGGTATTCCGCTAATATATGAGTTAGATGACGATTTAAAACCGATTAAACACTATTATCTTGGAGACCCTGAAGTTGTTGAAAAAGCAATGCAGTCTGTTGTTAATCAAGGAAAAGCTAAATAATATTATTTAAGCAAATTTAATATTCTAAAGGTGATATAATGTCAAAAATAAAAATAAAAGTATATCCATATTTAATTCCTAAACCTGTCGTATTAATAGGGGCTCTAGTTGACGATAAACCAAATTTTTTTACGGTTGCAGATGTTTCTACCACAGGTTATCAAATACCCCGATTTGTAGTAAGTAGCGGAAAAGGACATTACACAAATAATGGGATTATCGAAAACGAATGTTTTAGCGTAAATATCCCTTCGATTGATATGGTTCAACAGACAGATTATTGTGGCACCAAATCTGGAAGAAGGGCAGATAAAGCAGAAGTCTTCGAAATTTTTTATGGGGGCGAATTAGAAAAAGCCCCCATGATAAAAGAAGCGCCTATATCTCACGCGTGCAAACTCGTAAAAAATGTCGATTTTGGAGATAGCCACTATTTATTTATAGGTGAAATAAAAGAAACATATGTTAATGAAGATTATTTAGCGGAAAAGGGAAATCTACTAGATATAAATAAAGTGCGACCATTTACATTTTATTACGATAATCTATACTACAAGGTTGGAGAATCATTTGCTCAAGCCTATAAAATAGGGAAAGAATATCAAAAAAAATAAAACCATATTTTATTTTATTTTTATAACCATTTTAAAGCTTATTATAAAAAGAATCAAATTTTATTACAAATAAAAATTTAAATTTAAAAATGGAAAAAGAATCTTTTATAGATGATCCTAGAATCTCTAGTGTTGTATTTTATCCTAGAAAGACTCCAATTCCAAATAATCTACCTTCTAAAATTAAGACAATAACTTTTAAAATTAACGAGGATATACTGATTGGAGGATATTGTTTTCTTCAAGATAAAACTTTTCCAACAATATTAATGTTTCATGGAAATGGAGAAGTTGCTCTTGAATATAGATATTTTAATCATTTATTTTTCGAATGTGGCGTTAATCTAGCGGTTATAGATTATCGTGGGTATGGTCATAGTTCGGGAAACCCGATATATAGTAGCTTAATTTCTGATGCTCTACCAATTTATAATTTGTTTAAAGAATGGATGAAAGAAAACGGATTAAGAAATTCGTTATTCGTTCAAGGACGCTCTCTTGGAAGTATTTGTGCTTCAGAAATAGGCTCTCATAATCCTGAAGATCTTAAAGGAATAATATTTGAAAGCGGATTTGCTAGCGCATACAATATGATGGTAAGATTGTTTGGAGTAAGAGGACCAAATATTACACCAGAAACCCTTAAACCTTATTCAAATGACACAAGGATAAAAAAATTCAATAAACCAGTGCTAATTTTGCATGGAACAATGGATTGGATAATTCCGAGTGATGAAGCAAAACTTATTTATGAGACTCTTCCTAATCATTTGGACAAAAAATTAATCATGATTGATGGTGCAGGTCATAATGACATCTTTTCATATAAAAAAGAATATTTTCAGCCCTTAAAAGAATTTATTACAAAATATCAATAAGTATCACATTTATTATTTCTTAAATATTTACATCAATCCAATTAAAAAGAGAACTTTCAATTTTTGATAATTTTTTTACGAGAACATAACAATCATTTCAAGAATCTTTAAATGGATTAATTATAAAAATACCATCATCTAAAATTATACATTAACAATATTTTATTTAAACCTAAAATGTATTGGTAGTTTAAATGAGTGAAGAAGTACTTGAGGTAAAGCATTCTAAATTTGAACTAGTATCGTATGGATTTGGAAATTTTTTCAACGAATTTTTTACTTTAGCATTTGGAGCGTTTGCGTTTTTTTTTTATGAAAGTGAAATAGGTCTAAATGTATGGTTGGTTGGATTAGGGTTTATTATCTTCGCTTTATGGAATTCTATTAACGATCCACTCGTAGGATATTTGACCAATCGTCCCTTTAAATTTACTAAAAAATGGGGCCGGAGATTTCCCTGGATTATTGTTGGAGGGATTCCCTATACTCTTAGTTATATCCTTGTTTTTATGCCACCAAGTTTGAACACTACTTCAGATGCTTGGATTATCTTTGGTTGGTTAGTTTTTTCTACTTGTCTTTTTGATTTTTTCGCTTCGATCTTTTGGGTTAATTTCTCATCGCTATTTGCGGATAAATTTAGATCCGTTGAAGAAAGAAGAAAAGCTACAGGGTTACAAATTCCACTAGGAATTATAGGTGTAGCTTTAGGAGCTATAATTCCCCCTCTTTTTATTAATTTTGGCGATCTTCATTCATACATAGTTCAGGCCTATGTAGTTGTTATCGTCACTAGCATTGCATTTGTATGTGCTATTCCAGGGGTTCGAGACGATAAACAGGCTGTAAAACGCTATTTGGAACAATATGAAAAAAAACCGGAGAAAGAGAACTTTTTTACGCTCCTAAAACAATTAGTAAAACAAAGATCGTTTATAACTTTCATAATTATATACTTGGCATATCAGACTGTAATTGTATCGATGACCGCATCTATTCCTTACGTTGTAAGATATAGTCTTGGTATGGACCCACGAGCTACTATCCCTATTTTTGCGGGGTTTTTGACTGGTGCTCTAATTTCAGTACCATTCTGGGTTAAATACGCTCATAAAGCAAATGATAATCGAAAAGTAATACTAACGGCTGGAGTTTTATTAACAATTCTTACAGCCCCATTAATTATTATAAGAGAATATACCATTATGATAATTTTATTTGTTATATGGGGTCTAGCTCTTGGGGGTTTTTGGGCCATGATTGCACCAGCATTAGCTGATGTTATTGATGATTCAGTTGTTCGGACGGGAAAGCGAGAAGAAGGAGTAATTGTAGGGGTACAAAGATTATTTGCTCGAATAGCGATTGTAATTCAAGCATTAACTTTTGCTATTGCCCATACTCTCACTGGATTTGTTGAGGGGGCAGCTACTCAATCCGAATCAGCAATAATAGGTATCCAAATCCATTTTGCACTTGTTCCTGTTATTATAATGCTAATTGGATGCCTAATTTATTGGAAATATTGTAATTTAACATCAGAGCTGGTACATGCCAATCAAGAGAAAGTAAAAGAATTAGGATTATAAATAATATAAATTAATTTTTTTTTTTAATAATTTAGAATGAATTTATAATAGAAATTAGTTTTTATCAGCTAAATGTTTAGCTAAAATCTCAAAAACTTCATCGACATTTAAACCAGTTTTAGATGAGGTCTTAACATAATCAATCATATTTAATTTTTTTTGCTTTAATTCAGCATAATAATCTGCTACCATTGAGAATTCTTCAAGATCGTATTTTGTAGCAACTAGAACTATAGGTAATTTTTTATCGTTTATTCTAAGAAGTTGTGCCCACTTATCAATGTTAACAAAACTTTTCCAACTTGTTGTATCAAATAATAAAAGAGCGCCTCTTGCACCTGGAAGATATTTTTTAACCATATATCTGAATCTTTCCTGACCACCAATATCCCAAATTTGAACGTGACAAGAGGTCTTATCATCTATATCAATTTCTTTAAGATAAAATTCCACTCCTACAGTTATAACACTAGAGTCTATGAATTCACCTTCAATATATCTATGGACTAATGTTGTCTTGCCAACGGCACTGTCGCCAGCTATTAGCGTTTTGAGTAATACTTGTTTTTTCATTCTAAATATCTTTTTTTTTTAATAACTTTCCTAATTATATTCTATATCTAAAAAATCAGTTATAAAATTATATTTTATTTTTAAATTGAAATTATTTTATGTGTCTAATATTTCTTATTAAAAATAAGATTTTCTCCAAATTTTTTATATTTTAAAATTTTTATAAGGAAATAAGTTATGGAAATAAGGTAACTCTCTTAAATATTAATCTCAAATAAAAATTGGACTAATTAACATTTATATTTCCTTTTTTTCATGTGAATATTAAGAATAAAATATAATTTTATTGAGGTGATTAATTAAATGGAAAAAAACAAATTGAAGTTTTGCTTTTATTGTGGATCATTATTAC
>JBHLLE010000203.1:0-6724 GCA_048885945.1 Candidatus Hermodarchaeota archaeon
AAAAATACCATCACTTTCGTCCGTTTATTAATTTCTTGATTTCATCCAATAATAAAGACTTTTCTGCTATAAACCAATCAATTTGGCTTTTTGGAGGATTTTCGTGATAAATTATTTCTGCAACATCTCTAACTTCGTCTTCATTGGGTTTTATGAGTTCTCCATTAACATTTGGCCTAAGTAATAACACAAGATTATCCGTTTCTAAAGGCTTAATATTATAACCATCAATAATATTATTATTGATAGTAACACATAGCTCTGCTAAATACCAAATTGATTTTTCATAACTTTCACCCGATTTATAACGGCGAAAGGCTAATATTTCAACGTCTTCTTTTGTAAATGGCATTTATTTGATATCTAATGTGTGCTTAAAATCATTTTCGATCTTATATGTTTTAAAAAAAAGATAAAGTGACTTTTAATTATTTGTATTGAATTTGGTACGCCTAAAAAACCACAAAATTAAAAATTCATTTATTTTTATTATTTGTATATAAGTATCATATTACTTATTTTAAGCCTCCGTAGCTTAGCGGTATAACTTTGATTGAATTAGAATCAAGGGATTAAGCATTCGACTTGTAATCGAAAGGTCGGGGGTTCAAAATGCAATAGCAATTCGCGTTGCCTTGAAACTCCCCCCGGGGGCTTTCTAATTTTTTAATATTTATCATTTAATTTGATTTATCTTATGTTTTTTTAAAATATAGTTTTTATAAAGAAAAAACACAGAAAATATATCATGGATAATTATGAATATAAAAAAAAATACTCGACAATATTCGTTTTTTACTATTTAATTGAAGGTTTTTCTCAGGGGATACCATTTCTCATTTTTCCACCGTATTTAGCACAAGTTCTAGGGAACCAATATGATATTGCCCAGTGGTTAATTATATATGCAATTGGCACAATTCCATGGGCTATTAAAATGATAATTGGTATCGCTAACGATAAATGGGGATCTAAAAAGTACGGAAGAAGATTTCCTTGGATTGTTGGTTTTGGGATATATGGGGGAATTTTTTGGATTTTAATGGGGCTTTTTTTACCTACTGACGAATCAATATATGGATATATGGCTTTTTATTATTTTATGACTGCTTTAGGAACTGCTTTTTCTGATTCTGCATTAGATGGATTAATATTAGATGTTACTCCAAAGGAAAGATTAGCCAAACTTCAAGGGCTTACTTGGAGTTGCCTTTTACTCGGTATGGGAGCAGGAGGAATACTTCTAGGATTAATTTTTTTAGCTTTAAATATCACACCTTATCTCTTTATAATAACTGGGGTATTAATGATTATATCATGTTTTTTAACTTATATCGTAAATGAGCCTCCCTTAAAAGAGGTTACTACAAGAAATTTAGCCAAAGATGTTATCTCAGTGTTTACAAAAAAGAAGAATTATAAAGTATTTGGTTATGTGTTTTTCGGAGCTATACCGGCTATGATACTTGTAACATTTTTTAATTATTTAATTTTAATCTCTATTGGCATCATTGAAGTTAAGGAGACTATTTTAACTATTCAAGCTGGAGATGCTGTAGATTTGCTTGGATGGACTTCTTTATTTTATGTCTTAAGTGGTTTTGGAACCATTATTGGTTCTATAGTTGCTGGAAAATTTGCAGATAAAAATCGGAAAAAAACCTTATCACTTGCTTATATAATTTACACTCCATTTTGTGTGCTTTCTGTTATTCCTTTCTTAATTACGGGACATTATTTAATTGCTCTCCTCTATGGATTAATCGCACAGATATTGTTTGGAGCAGTGCAAGGAGCTTTAGTTATAGTTAGTTCAGCTATTAATGGAGATATAACAAGAAAAGAGTATCCTGATTTAAAAAGTACTTATTACGCGTTGACAATTTCCGCGTGGAATGGAGGTCAGACAGTAGGTCAATTAATCGGGGCGTTTTTGTTCGCAGTTTTTGCACTCTATTTCATGGACTTTAATATCTTATATTCAATTATAGCCGTTTATAGTGCAGGAGCATTGCTAGGAAGTTTCTTAATTTTCCGAAGTATTAACCCTGAGATGTACGAATTTGAACATTTAATTGGAGAAAAAAAAGAAGTGTACTTTGCTTAATCTTTTTTAGCCATCAATCAAAATATTAAGACTATCCTAATTTTTTTTTATTATCCTTTTTTAAAATACTTATTAACTATGAGGAAGAGATGAATATTGTGCAAGAGAAAGACTCTGAATTTAAGAAATCATATGTGAATATATTCTGTTTTTTTTATATTGTGCAAGGACTTTATAATGGTATCCAATGGATTATTTTACCAATTTATTTAATTACAGTTGTTAAAAATATTGATTTTGCACTCATTTTAGGAATGTTTTCATTAGCTATTATGCCATGGTCAGTTAAATTCTTCATCGGGCTAATAAACGATAAATATGGAACGAAAAAATTTGGAAGAAGGAAACCTTGGATTTTTGGTTTTGGTGTATGGGCAGCATTATCTTTTACTATCACGGGAATTGGATTAAATTTTATTGGAAGTAATTCAATCATTAGTTTTATGTTAATTTGCTCTTTAATGTGGAATATTGGATTTGCCTTCGCTGATACCGCATTAGATGGCTTAATTTTAGATGTAACACCAAAGAATTATCTTGGGAAAGTTCAAGGATATACTTGGAGCATGAATACAGCATTTTATATGGCTGGAGGGATAATATTAGGATTAACCTTTTTTGCCTTAAATGCAGTACCCCTACTTTTTATTGTGGAAGGTATTTTGGTATTTTTTGCTTGTCTACTCCCATTTTATATTAAAGAAACACCCTTACCAGAAAAAATTCAAGTATTTAAAAACTTAAAAAAAATCCTAACAAATCGTACTAACTGGAAAGTATTCGTATTTTCATTTGTAGATTCAATTCCTTACGCAATCGTCTCACTTGCTTACGGACTTTTAGTTATTATTTATATGCCCAATAGCCCAATTCAAGCTAAAGTCACCTCCTTATCGTTAGCGAGTGAAAGTTTGGATCTCTTTACTATATATAGTATTTTAGGTGCGTTAGGAGGGATAGGAGTTATAATTGGATGCGTAATTACGGGAAGAATTGCCGATAAGAAAAGAAAGCTAAGCGTATATTTAGCACAAATATTATATATTCCCTTTTTATGCGTAAGTGTTTTTTTTAGAGGACCTCTTTACTTAGGGATTATAATGATAATTATTCTCGGAGTTGGCCAAGGCGCGATTACTACTTCATATCAAGCTATAAGAGGAGATATCGCAAAAAAATATCCTGAAATGGATAGTACCTATTATGCCTTAATTATTTCTTTTCTTAATGGTGGTCAAATGGTTGGTTTTGCTCTATCTGCGTTTTTACTCACTTGTTTCTCTCAATATTCCTCAGAATTCTATATCATATACTTTTGGATAATTATAATAATGGCGGGATTTCAAACTCTCAGTTTTTTAATATTTATGACGATTAATCCAATCGAATATGAATTTGCTAAGTACATAAATCATAAATCTTAGAACGGTGAGAATAAATCAATAAAGTTAACAGAATTATATACTGCATAATAGATTGTGTCAGATCTGATCAATTTTTCGGATTGATCAAAAGAGGTTTAATGCCTAATTTTAAAAATTTAATGGAAAATGGGATTTATTCTAAAAATTGCATTACAGATTTTCCTTCTGTAACATATCCTACCCAAGTTAGCATGATTACGGGAACTTATACAGGTGATTTTAGAAAAGAATTTTGTCATGGAGTACCATTATCACATTGGATGGATCGTCGTAATATCCCTCCAATAACTAGAAGTTATTCTTCAGATAGTTTTCAAATATATCAAATTAACGACGATCTAGGGCCGAATTGTAAAACCATTTTGGAAATGATTGACGAGGGAAATAAAGCAAGCATTCTTCAATACATAAATAGAGGAACAGATTATTTTTTTCCTGAAAACAAACTAAAATTAATTATTTATTATTTACTATCGAAATATTCTCGTAATTTGAACAGAAAAATCGCTAGAATTAATACCGTTTCAATTTTTAAGTTATTAGATACTTTTAAAAACCCTAAAAAGTATTTTTTCACTAGAGAGCCACCTATTTGTTCTTTACTTTATCTTTTTACTCCCGATGTTTTAATGCATTCGTTTGGTAACAAAAGCCAAATTTATAAAGCAAACCTTTTACACCTCGATAAACTATTTGGTATTTTAATTGATAAATTAACCAAATTAGGTTATATGGAGGATACAGTAATCGCCATTGCGTCTGACCATGGAAATTATAAAGCAAAAAGATATGGAGACTTAACTCCTTTTTTTAGTCAAAATGCATTTATTGATTATCATTCTAAAAGAAAAAAGAATAGTAATATTAATATCGAAGAATTTGGGAGTGCTGGATTCATGTATTTCAAAGGACAAGGAAATAACAACCAAAAAAATGGTTGGAATTATCCAAAATTGAAAGATTTAAAAAGATATGGTCCAAAACGAACAAACTTATTTAAGGAATTATTCAAGATAGAGGGGGTTAGTTTGATGTATTTTAGAGAAGACGAGAACTCGCATAAGAAAGGAGTGATTCACTTAAAAGCTAAAGATTGTAAGACTAATAAAATACATTCTGGTTGGATAGAATATATCGGTAATGGTTCTAACCAAAAGACAAAATACATTATGGATGACGATAATCGTGATATTTTTGGATATATGGAAGATAATAAAACAACCAAATTAATAGATGATAAATTTCATACAATAGATGAGTGGTTAGCTTCTAGTTTTCATTTAGATTATCCTTTATATCCTGACCTATTACCCCGCCATTTTAAAAATCCTAGAAGCTCTGATATAATTGTAAGTACCAAAGGAGAGGTTATATTCAATTACGAAAAAGGAAGTCAGAAACATAACAATTTGAACTCTCACGACATTGGACTTAGAAGCTGCTCAGTTGTCCCATTGATAATTAGCGGTTCTAATGAAATACCTCATAAAGAACTTGATTACTGTAAAATAACAGATATTGTTCCTACATTATTAAGATTAATTGGAAAAAAACCTCATAAAAGTGTAATAGGAAATTGTTTAGTTTAATTTATATTAAATTCTTAAAAATATTAAGAGGATCAAAACAATTTATTTAATAGATTATTAGAGAGTGGTTTATTTTTCTATAAAAAAATATTCGTGACCTTTTGAAATAATGGAGCGAATTTTATTTTGGTTTATTAAATCTTTTAAAATATTATATAAAAATAATTTTCCCCCTAAATTTATTCCCAAATTACTTATTTTTATCAAATTAAATTCTATTTCATTAAGTTTAAGAGCGTTTCCTCTATGTTTTTTAAGAATTTGATAAATTTTATTCTTAATTTCTAAAGAATTTTCTTGTTTTTTTAATTCATTTAAAGCTTTTGGCATCTTTATCTCTTACAATTAATTTTTTGTATAAATGAATATAATTCTCTTTTTTTTCAAATATAACAATTAATAATTATAATAATTAAGAAACTTCAATATGTTGACCAGTTACCATATAATGAACCTTTTCAGCAATTTTACAAGCGTGATCTCCACACCTTTCTAAGTATCGAGCAATCATAATTATATGAGCACAAATTGTAATATTTGCTGCATTTTCCATCATATAGGAAACCGATTCTCTAAATATGCTCCATCGCATTTGATCTACTTCATTATCTCTTTTTTCAAAATCCTTCAATTTAATTATTTCAGATTTATCAAATGATTCTATTGCATCTTCTATTAACGATTTTACATGTTCCCACATATGTTTAATACTTAAAATCTCCGAAATAGGAGTTCTATCCATTAATAATTCAACAACAGCTGCAATATCTTTACCATAACGCCCTAATCGATATAGATATGTAATAATTTTTAAAATTGTAGCAAGTCTTCTTAAATCAATTGCCATAGGTTGATATAATGCTATTAATTTTAAAGATCGCTCTTCAATTTGTACATCAAATTCTCTAAGTTTGTGTTTTTTATGATTTATTTCTTTTGCGAGTTCTAGATCTCGTGTATTTAAGGCTCTAATTGAGTTATCTAACATATTTAAAGCTAATTTAGCCATTTCTAAAACATTATTTTTTAAATTAATTATTTCCTTATGTAATTCGCTTTTAGACATAATTATAGCACCTATCCAAATCTTCCTGTGATATAATTTTCGGTTAATGGTTCTTTTGGATTTTCAAAAATCTGTTCAGTCTCACCAAATTCAATTAACTCTCCTAAATACATGAATGCTGTATAATCACTAATTCTTGCTGCTTGTTGCATATTATGAGTGACAATTACTACTGTATATTCTTTCTTTAAATCAGCAATCAATTCCTCAATTTTTGCTGTTGCTATAGGATCAAGAGATGAAGTTGGTTCATCCATAAGTATTATTTCAGGTTCAATAGCAAGAGCTCTTGCTATACATAATCTTTGCTGTTGACCTCCAGATAATCCTAACGCCGAATCTTTCAATCTATCTTTAATCTCATCCCATAAAACGGCCATTTTAAAGCTTTTTTCCAACATTTTTTCTAATTTCTTTTTATCACGAATTCTATGAATTTTAGGACCATATAATATATTCTCATAAATAGACATAGGAAATGGATTTGGTTTCTGAAAAATCATACCGATTTTTTTCCGAACATTCATTACATTAACTC
>JBHLLE010000204.1:0-5924 GCA_048885945.1 Candidatus Hermodarchaeota archaeon
AAAATCATGCTAGTTTTAAAAAAACGTAAAATTTTTACTGAACTGGTGATTCCTTTATTTTCTGTAAGTATTTAAGTGAATAACTAGAAAAATAAGCATTTAATCTATTCACAACCTGTTTGAGTCAAAATTCCTCAATCAAGATGAAATTTTTTTATCCGTTTTGGGATTACTTTTTCTATAGTAAGAGCCAGAAAGAGAAACTTAAGTGTCTCTCCATCGATCATTTGAATATTTAATGCGTTAAAGACCATTTTTAAATTTTCTGTTACTTGTCTAATGGAAGTTTGGGCATCTTTCCCTGTCGTTTCAAACTCTAGAAATAAACTCTCTAATTCCTCGGCCAATTCTTCCTCAATCTTTTTTTCTCTCTTCAGTTCATCCGAAGATACATTCAGAAGCCGATAAATTTGCTTAATAGAAAGTTCCGACCTAGGAGCCAGCCGTAGATAAAGAAGCGTAATTCATGTTCCAAAATTAGGGAGTGTTCCTGTTTTAAACTCTTTAAAGTAGGCATAACCGCGTGCCAACAAACAGAATAGTATTTTCTCTCAAACTGTTTTTCTAAGTCTTTATTTTTAAGATCCCTTCTTTCTGTCCGTGTTTAGTAGACTAGATTTTCTTCTTTTAGTTTTTTAAGATAATATAAAATATTCTGACGGGGTAATTTTGACTCCTTAGCTAACCAGTATGCTGTTTTTTCACCATTCTTAGACAACAATAACAGAATCTGTGCCGGAATATACTGGAGGGCTAACTGACCTGATTTGGGGCTCTTTAATACCTTCACACTTGGAGTTCGCAATTTTTCTCCCCCATCTCGCGTATACTACAGAAAGGGCACTATTTAAGTTTTAGGGTTCAAATTTGATTTTTTCAAATAAATTGGATTGAATTTGATTTCATTTGTCATAAAATCTCTGATTTATATTCTTTTCTTTCTTATTCAAGGATTCTAATATTATTAAATTATGTACCTAAACGATGCTAATAGCAGTTTTCAGAATAGGTTACTACAAAAATGTTTTAGATAGAGGATCTCATATTAAGCTTTGATAATTCTAAGGTCATATATTTAATACAGGAAAAATTTATTAGACCGAAATATAACCTTTCCAACGTATTTCCAACCTTTTTAAAGTCTATTTGCTAAGAGAAAAAGAAAAACTGCAATAAGGTCTAACAGAAGACTTTACTACCAACACTTGACTTAATTAATACTTAAAAAAGGCTAAAAATATAGGTCAAAACCACAATTCATCGTATAAAGACATATTCTTTTTTATCGGATTGTAAGATACTGTAAAAGCATACAGCTACGCAAATGCCAACATTATCTTTATCTATCTCTACCTTATTGTTTTAAGATTCTTTTCTAATATTAAGCATCTGTGGTTCTTATGTAAAGATTTATAAAGGACAATTTGCTTATTTTAAGTGGATTAAAGGTATGGAGGGATATTATTGAAATGTATTAACATTCTTCATATTGATGATGATGAAAGCACCCTAAAATTAATGAAAAATCTGTTAGAAAACGAAAATGAGGCTTTTAAAGTTACATCAATTCTCGTTACCGCTCAGTCTATGTTAGACCTCAGATTTCTCGAAGATCAAAAATATGATATAATAATCTCAGATTATCAAATGCCCGTATTAAATGGGCTAGAATTTATAGAAAAAATACGAAAAAACAGGCATAAAACCCCAGTAATCATTGTTTCAGGACAGGAACAAGTAGAGATTCCTAAAGAGTTATTGGTAAGGCATTGATTATGAAAAACATCAGATATCAAATCATTTATTATAGAGTTAAGTCGCCTTATTCTTAAGATTACTAATCAAAGCTAAAGTAGGAAACACCATATAAAAGGAAAGATTAGTTCCAAGAATTTTTCACACCATTAATTAACTAAAATGTTTTAATTTCTACTTTTCAGAGCTTTAACGAAAAATAAGATTAAAATATAACTTCAAATGAAGAAATATGGCGTTATTATCTTTTTTTTGGCTTATAATTCTCCTTTGAGTGAGTTAATTCCTCTTTTTAATAGATTTATTTAATAGAAGATGCTGTTTTCAAAGCTCTTTAAAAGCCACCAAGGATCTAACATAGTCATTGCGAGAGGCATTTCATCGCATTCAAGCAAGATGATTTTTTACATCTCTAAAAATTTGTTTTTTCAAAATATTTTTATCAAACAAGCTTCTAAATAACCTCAAAATTTTTATATAACCAATGGGACATTTATTTTGGAGAGTGAAGAATGAATGACCGAAAATAATCATTTAGAATTCAAAAATAAAAGTTTTATAAGACCAGTGATAGGATTACTAGTTTCATCTATTGGAGTGATAATTCTCTTTATTGGGTTTAGTGTAGCCCCAGCTAAGCTTATTCTGGTCGTAGTATCTATAAGTCTTATGATTGGAGGATTTACTTTTTATATGTATAACGATAGAAATTATACACATGTCGTACGTTTCTTAGATATAATTCACGATCTAAAATGTGATAGTTTAATTACCAAGCGCTCTTTCTTATTAGCTAAGAAAAACAGTCTTTATATCCTCTCAGTTCCTAATTTTTCTGGAATATTTTTCATCAAATTTAGGAACTTAAGGGAAAGCAACAATCACCAAATTCACATACCAAAATTGCTAACTACGAAGGGATCTGGAGGTAAAATAGATAATTCCTATATCTACAAAGCTAGGGGAACCTGTAATATTCCAATTACAGAAAAACAGTATGGAAAGGGAGATGCTGACCTTTATTTCACATTAACGGAACGAATCGTCTCAAGTAGTAGAATAAGATTAGGAAGAATTTATTATCCTACTTTTCGTCCCATGGGTAAATTCTATTATCCTATTTCTTACCCTATAAGCTATTCGTCTGATACGCTTCTGAAGATTATACATATATTAGAGGAAGAATGTGACCTTAAATCTGCAACTAATGAAGAAAAACTTATTTCATATAAGAAAGAAGAGATAATCAAGTGTTAGCTATTTGCTAGTGCTAGTTAAGATAAGGTCTTTTCCTATTTTTACCAATTTATTCCATTACAAAAAAGCTGTATTAAAAAAATAAAGGATTTTGATAATTCAAATTGACTTAGATGAGTTAAAGATTTTATTTTCTTTTATCTATCCTTAAAGTCCTCAAGATGAGTTTTTAGAACTCCAAATCCAGTAACTGGCATATTAACTGGAAGGAAAACCATTGTAGAATCACTTTTTCCAGCAGCTTCAAAGAGTAGGTTGATTCACCGTAGTTCTATTGCTACAGTGTTATCTTCATATTGGTTGGATGCATCAATCATTCCTTTAGCTGCTTCCTTTTCAGCCTGAGCTAACAATATTCGCGCCCTTCTTTCTCTTTCTGCTTCGGCTTGTCTAGAAATCTCATCTTGTAAATAATTTGGAATATTAATGTCTCGGATCTCAACAGAAGTTACTTTTATCCCCCAGTTCTCTGTTTTATCATCTATAATTTCTTGACAGTGTTGTCCAATGGTGTAACGCTCAGAAAGTAGCTGATCAAGCTCATTTTGCCCTATAACTTCTCTTAGTGTAGTTTGAGCCGCCCATTGAGTAGCAGTTTGATGATTCTCTGTTTCTAGAATAGTTTTCTCAGGGTCAATAACTTTGAAATACATAATCGCATCAACAGTTATAGGGATATTATCCCTAGTTAAAGTTGATTCTGAACGTATTGAAAATGTTTGAATACGAAGAGAAAGAATGTTCGGTATTTTATCTAGAAATGGAACAATCCAGATAAGTCCTGGACCTTTTAGTCCAGAAAATCTCCCTAAACGCAGAATAGGTGCGCGCTCCCATTCTTTAAGTACTCTAAAACCGGATAGAAAAAAATTATCACAGGAATACTCAGTATGATTGCTCCTAATAACAACCAGAGAATCCAGTTCGCCACAATTTCGTCCTTCTACCATCTATATGACTGATTATCCTGTTCTTGATCGTATCTGTATCTATTTCTTCCTCTCTGATAGGATCCATATTGATAGTTATTATATCCATACCCATATTGGGGTCGTCTTCGTCTTCTTCCTTCGACAAATTTATCAGAAAGATTGTTTGATAAGTCTACCTCGTCAATCTCTTCATCAGAAGAAGTGATAAGACCGTATTTGCCTTTACTTAGACGCATAGAATTACGGTGAACGTTTACATATCCATTAGAAAGAACATAGACTTTATCTTCTTCAACAAGATCTATGTCATTGCTCCATAAAGTTAGAGTTATTGCTCCTGTGGTATCAGCAACAGTAATATTGCAAAGATTATGCGTCTCACCAGTCCTTTTAGAAGTAATCGCAGTTATCTCGCCTTTATTAATGATTTTAAAAGTTACATCGATTTGTTTATCAAAGGGATTTAATTCCTCAATAGTTTTCTTCTTTGTTTCAATTTCATCAGTCATCATTTTAATTCACTCTATTATAAATTAGGGAGAGCTCTAAAAAATATAAAAATGGCTTTGATCTTCCACAGATGGTTGTAAATTTCTGGAAAAGGAAAAAAACATATTTTTTTATACTTTTTCGTATTCCCATAACCTGTTTTTACATTCTAGAACATATTTATAAATTTTAGGGAATAAAAAGGCATAATTAAAGATATTTTACTAAGAAATGTCAAAATTTAAAAATGATTTAAAAATTACTGTCATTTCAATAACCACTTGTTGAAATATGTTCATTAATGTCATATTCGCTTTTTTCTTCCATAGAACTTCTCTAACATATTGAGCAAAAGGCTATATTTTCTGTGTAAGAAAGCTGTTTCCCAGATAGAATTTCCTAATTTAAACATATACGAATGTTGCTAAACTTTTATCTGCGGATTAGGCTATATAAATCATTATATGAGAAAAAATTATTTGATTAATGTTTAAAACTGAAAATGTTATTGTTTATGTTACTTTATTAGAAAAAAGGAATTACAATTGAAATATATTTAGATCCCTCAGATTAATTATCGCACTAAGTTATAAAAAAGCTTTAGAATCCTAAAATGTTTATATTGAGAGAACACTAACTAATTTAGAATACTTCTTGGTAAATTTTTCTCTAGAAATGTTTTTTATGTGTCTGAAGAGGAAATAGTTGTTCAATATACTCTTGATCAGTGCTTTTTTCTTCTTGGATTTTACTTATAACCTTCAGTAACACTCTAGGTTTGTATTCATTAAAACAAGAGGTATATTGATACTGTGTTCCAAGAATTAAGATGTTGTTTTTCTAGATGAGATATAATTTCAAATAAGAACATCATAAGGGAATAAAATTATTTTATAAGATTATTAGCAGAAAAAAAACTACAAGAAGGATATCTTAGGGTTTTTAGGATTCTTCTTAAATAAATTTGGAGCATTAGACTCTCGTTTATCTTTAAAAACCGAGAAAATAGAATATATTATACTACAAAGAAGCAGTTTGGGAACATTTTTAGTATGAATTAAGAGTTTTAGTTTCGTTAGTTTAGATTGACATAATTTGTTGGGGGAGAATCTAGACGTAATTAACTTCGAGGATACCTATTATCCTATTGCTAGTTACTTCGGGATTATGAAACACTAAACTGCAACTAAAACAAATCTGAAAAAAAGTATCAGACCAATATTCGTCAAAGGATCGATTGTATAGTGCCTGAATGGGTTGACTAAATAGAACTGCTATAAAATAAGATTTGTAGGTGGAAAATCTCTTTTTTTTATTGATTCTTATTTAAATAAAATGTAAAAGAGGATTTATAATATTTTAACCAATTAATCCCCCTAAGGTGGTAAAAATAATTTATTCATATATGGTTGATTATATTGAAAAATAAAAAAGTTGTTAAAAAAGCTATTTCTACTATTTTTACCAGTGAATCGTCATTTTTTAGATCTA
>JBHLLE010000204.1:5934-6704 GCA_048885945.1 Candidatus Hermodarchaeota archaeon
CACATGATGCGAAAAATATTTAAGGAAAGGTGTTCTATATTAACTTGTATTGAGATTTACTACTCCAAAATATCTTTGATTTTGCAGAAATTTGGTAATAAAAATGAATTGGCAGAAAACAGGAGAATATATATTTAAGAAAGAGTGTCCCGCATGTGGGGCTGATTTACTCAGATCCAATCATTATATGCGTGGATATCAGGGAGGAGCTTATGGATCATTTGTATGGCGACGACCATGGAGAAAAAACAAATTTGTTTCCAGATTACCAGAACTTAAGATCTTTGCCTGGGCATGTATGGGGTGTGGACGTGTTTTCCTTTCTCTAAAAGAATCTGACTATTTTCTTGTTAAAAAAGAATTTGAAGAATTGAAAAGAGAATTACCGAATGATGCTTTCAAATCTCCAATAGATGGAGGAGAGGAGGAGATTTAAGGAAGGAATAGAAGTACTGAAAGCCTCAAAAAACCTTTAAGGCTCTTTCAGGGCAGGAGACGATGAAAGAAATCAAAGAAAAACTGCAACAGATATAATAAGCAAGTTATTGGGATTATCTAATTGAACCTTAAATATTAATGTAAAGATCAGAAATGGGAAAGTCATGCTTGAGGGATCAGAACGCTCAAGAAGAAGCAGAAGGCTTCCTGATTGAATTCTGGAGGTTTACCAATAGATATTTAGTTTATTTTGTCCTCAATTAGATAAAGAGTATTAAGAACAAGATTCCTAAATTTCTGCAGAATCCAGATATCTAATTTAGAGCCGGTAA
>JBHLLE010000205.1:0-6676 GCA_048885945.1 Candidatus Hermodarchaeota archaeon
TCTCTTGGATTGAATGTATTGCAGATTGGGTTGATTTTGAGTATTTTTAGTTTATGTCAGTTTTTTGCCAGCCCCGTAACAGGCAAACTAAGCGATCGTTACGGAAGAAAACCACTTTTAATAGTAAGTCAGATTAGCACATTCGTTGGTTTTGTGTTATTAGGTTTAGCAAATGAGGTTTGGATTTTAATTTTGGCTCGTTTAGTTGATGGACTTTTAGGCAGCAATATGACGGTTAGTCAAGCTTACATTAGTGATGTAACTGAGCCAAAGAATAGAATTAAAGTATTTGGCTATTCTAGTGCTGTTTTTGGTGCAGCATTGATCTTTGGACCGTTAATTGGAGGAACTCTTTCAACTATAAGCTATTCCACTCCGATGTTTTTTGCTGCAGGAGTATGCCTAGTCTCAATTCTATTAGTTGCTATATTTCTCCCTGAATCTTTAACTGCAAAAGAAGAAAAGGTTAAGATTACATTTAACGATGTTTTTCCTGTTAATGACGCTAAAAGGTTTTTTAAAGACTCGAAAATTAGAAAGTTGCTCGTTATTTTCTTATTTTATAGCTTAGGATTTATGCTCTTTATTTCTACTTTTGCTCTCTTTGCAGAAATCCAAATAAGTGTTACGGCTTTAGAGGTGGGATTATTTATGGCTTGGATCGGAGTATTAAGAGTAATCTTTCAAACTCTATTGATAAGTCCTCTTCAGAAGACTTTTGGTGAGAATAAAGTCTTAAAAATGGGAATAATTTCAATGCTCATTGCTTTTACTATTCTTATTTTTACAACAACCTTTCTTTTTACTTTTATACCTTTAGTGTTTATAGCTTTTGGAACGGGAATTTGCCGTCCTGTACTTACAAGCAAATTAGCAAATAGCGTTGAAAGAGAAGAGACAGGAAGTCTTCTTGGCGTGAATAATGCGCTTATGAGTATCGCACAGATAATTACACCAATAATAGGGGGAATAATCTTGTTTTATTTAAATTCTCAGATCTTACCCTTTATTTCGGCATCGTGTTTTATAATTATATTTATTATGTTATTATTCAGCGTTTCAGAAAAAGATTCACTCCAAGAAAGCATAAATGATTCGAATTCATAACAAGGTTAAATACCTTTTTAAAAATAATTACTATTTTTTTTAATTCTTAATTATAATATTAATGATTAAGTTTACAAGCAAACTGTCTGCTATTGATTGGGAAGAAGTAGCTGATGTAATTGCTGAAGCACCTCTAGGTAGAAAAAAGCGCGACCCATTTAAGCTAAAAAAAGCTTTTGAGTCAAGTTATTTAGTGATCTTTGTATTTGATGACAATAAGTTGATAGGAACGGGAAGAGCATTATGTGATGGCGAGTTTCAAGCGGTTATATATGACATTGTCTTGTTACCTGAATATCAAGGGAAAGGCATAGGAAAAAAGTTAGTACACCGATTATGTTCCCAATTACCCGTTGAAAATATTATTTTATACTCAGTTCCAGGTCGAGAAGGATTTTATGTTAAGTGTGGATTTAAAAAAATGCGTACAGCTATGGCGATATTTGATAAAAGAAAGTCAAAAATAGAAAGTGGATATTTAGAATGAAGCTTCATAGAATACCAATATTGAAAAATTTTTTAGAAATTAAAAAAAATATTTAAAATAAATTAATGAGTAAAAGTTCAAAATCATTATTTATAATTATATATACTCAAAGAAAAGAGGAAAATAAATTTTATAATAAAAACAAGTTGTAAAAGTTAATCTATAGACTTTAAACTATTCTCTCCATTCTTCTTCGTCGAAAACGACGGCTTTGAATAGGATTTTATCATCAGCGACATCTACAATAGTGAAAGGTGCACCACAATCCTCGCATTCAATAACATCGTCTTTTTCTGCATCTTCGATTAGATTTTCCCAATAGCAACTGGAGCATTCCAATTTAAACTTTCCATCTTCGTTTTTTGTACCTTCATATATTTTTTCAGCCATAAAAAACACCAATATTAAATTATGATATAACTGTTAGTTACTAATTACTTTCATTTTATTTTATTTTTCCTTTTCTTGATGTTATAATATAATCTTATTTTTTTTTAAATCGCTTTTTTGTGTATTAAAGTTTATTTTTTATTTTCAATGTTAATTAATATTAATCAGTTATGATGGTGCAATTCTCATTATTAATTGCTTTAAGGATTGGATTCTCTCGTAGACCAGAAGCAATTATTACTTGTTTAACTCCTTTAGTAGCAGATTCTAAAGCGCTGAGTACCTTAGTTTTCATACCTCCTGTAACATTTTCGAGGATTGAATCTACACGTCCACTATTTATATGATTAATAGTTTTTTTATTTTTATCTAAAACACCATCCACATCAGTTAATAGTATTAATTTATCAGCTTCTGTAGCCACCGCAATAGTGTTGGATATTCTATCGCTATCACAGCCAACTAACTCATTATCGTTGCTGATTGCTATGGAGGCTACTACTGGAATAAAATCGTTATTCCAAAGAGCCTTGATTAATTGAAGATTTATTTTGGAAGGCTTTCCCGTGTAATTATCCTTTAACTTTCTTTTTCCATCAATAATTACCATTGATTTCTTAAATCTTTCAGTAATAATAAAATTTCCATCAACTCCCGATATTCCGACAGCAGGAAGACCTTTTACTATCATCTCTTTTACAATCTGTTTATTATTTAGACCAGCAACAACCATTACATAAATATCTCTTGTTTCTTCATCAACATAACGAGCTTTATATCCTTTAGTAGAGTAAGTGAAGATTTGAGGTTTTCCCATTTTTTCTGCTACAGCTGTAAGTATATCAGCTCCTGCATGACATAATAGAATCTTGTTTTTTTCCGCATGCAACTTTATCAAATCTGAGATTACATAATCTAGGTTTTCCTTAAGTAAATCTCCGCCTATTTTAATAACGATCTTTTCCGACATTAGTTTAACCTTTATTAGTTGTGTTTTTTTAATATTTTAAGATATATTCTATTATTTAATTGATTCTAGACAATTAACGATCATTTTAAATTGCTAACAGCACACTCAACAATACCACGAGCTACTTTACCTTCACTAAATACATGCGTTAAATCTCCAAAATCAATAGTAGCATTAGCTTCACTTGCGAATAATTCTGCTTTGCTGGTACCTTCAATAAGTAATTCTTTGATTTCATGATAGATATCTAAATTCATATATTTATCCATATCTGCATGGAATTTTTTATCAGTAGCTTTAAAATCTTTTTTAAATTGCTGTTTTTTATGAGTTAAATTGAATTCTTCTGAGCTTTTTAATTGATTTCCTAGCTCTCTAACTCTTTTTTTTAGTTCCACATCATTGGAGTTAACTAAGATATCAATCCCTAATAAAATACCTCGGTCACCAACCCCATCCAATTTAGTAGCGCCATCTAACACCGATTGGCACATTTTAAATGAAAAATCTTTTATCTGGTCAGTAATATCAAATTTAACCGAAGGATTTCCTTGAGAGGTGTTGGCAACTATATATTCTTTCATAGGTATTCTAAACAATGCTGCAAATATTTTTAAAGGAGAACCTTTCTTTTTACCAACCACAACTCTAATATCTGCTATATGCGATTTGTAATCTTGAACATATAAACCCCATGGATTGGCTAAAATTCTTTTATCATCATAAAGATAACGATCTAATTGTTCCCGACTTTGGAGAAATGTTACTTTCCAGCCACGTCCACCTCCAGTTGGTTTAATTACAACGGGATATTCAAAAATATTTTCAATAGTACTTATAATGGATTCTCTAATCTTTGGCACTCTTAATCTAGGGTGATTAGTTATAGGGATCCATATTGTAGGAGTGGACTGAATGTTAGCAGCTTCAAAGCACGCTGTAGTCAATGCTTTATTATCACAAATATTTGTAACAGAAGGATTATTAAATAATTCATATTCGTTGAAAGCTAACATTGGTTGAATAAAATTCACTTGAGACATTAATCCTATTCGGTTAATAATTACTGAGTCTTCTTTATATTTCTTTATTGGATTCAACAAAGACCAACTCACATCTTCCACAGAGAATATTTGATTAGAGTACCCTAATTCTTCTGCAGCTTGCTCAATTCTTTTAATCTCTAACCAATCGCTTCTATATCCCGATAAAATTATAATATCCGGCATTTTAAAGGTGTAATTTTAATATTATTTTAGTTGTGTTAATAATTATTGATATTTATTAAAGTGATTTATGAAATAAAAAATCATCAAAATGAAGTTTTAGATAATGTAATTATAAAGTTCCTAAATTCAATATTTATTAAAAGATTATTCCGATTTCTTAAAATACTAATAATTAAAAAATAAAAACATTTTTACTACATAACTATGAAAAAAGTACTTATCCTATTTGGTAGCCGCTATAGAACATCTAAAGACACCTCAGAAAAAATTCGTGATTTTTTAGTAAAAAAAGAGATTGAAGTTTCTTTAGTTAATATTAACGAGGAAGAGCCTTCCTTAAGTGGTTTTGATGGAGTTCTTATTGGAACAGGGATAAAAATTAACAGGTGGACGAAGAGAATTAAGAAATTCATCAAGAAACATAAAAAGGTTCTTAATAGTAGGGAATTTAAATTTGGATTTTTCGTAAACTGCGGTACGGCTTCTCAGAAAGAGAAAATTAGCGACGCAAAAAGAAATTATATAGATAAAAAAATGCAAAAGATTGGACTAAGCTACGATATCGCTGACGCTTTTGGACCTATTTACGATTTTTCTGAAAATTCTTCCGTGAGTAACATGTCTAAAAATATAATGAGAGAAGCTTTAATCAAGGAAGAAGGTTGGGAGAAAGTTGATAATATCTTATACGATCTGAGAGATATGGATCAAATAAAGACATTTGCGGAAAATTTCTCAGAGTTATTCTAAAAGGTTTTTAAATTTTCCATTTAGTTCCTTCATGAAAAATCTAATTAAGATCTACAAAATTCAATCTAAATATTTTTATATCCTTTATTTGTATTAGATCCATAAGAAATCTGTATTATTTACTATAAAATTTGAAATATCAGTCACGAAAATAATTTTACAATTTTCATATTTATAAATAGATTTACTAAAATAATAATAAAAGGTAAATAAATTTGGGAAAAACGCGATCTGAAGATACGCTCATTTTAAATGGTCTAACTCCGGGAATTACAAAAATGGAGCCTATTTACAAAGCATTAAAAAATTTTTTTGAGACTAAAAAATCAATTGATTATAGTAGTAGATTTAATATAATCTTATTTCAAGAAGATGGTCCTAATTATCTCGATTCTTTTACTCTCAACTCCGAAAATGTATTGATTGCTTTAAAATCACTTGAACCTATGATTACTAAAGCAAATATAGGAGGAGGAATATTTGTTGCTATAACTTTTATAATAGATGTATTTAAACAAATCGCTGAAAAAACTTTTCGATTAATAATTTTAACAGATTCAGGTACATCGAGGATAAGTGAGCCACATATCCCTGTTATAAAGAGTCTAATTGACCAGGTTAAAGACATGCCTTTTTTTATAGATATAATAAGACTTAATATTGATGATTTTGAAGAAGATATGAAGTTAATGGATTTAGCTAAGCGATGTAATGGTGGAATTCACGAAATAAATAAACCTGAATTACTAAACGATATCTTGGAATTTTTAGCGTTAAAGAGGGAAATAGATCCTAAAAATTTACTAGAAAGCAAAAATTACGTAATTCCTCCCGAAAATCATTACTTCTACGAAAATTTAGCTGAGATTCCTTTAGAAATAACACAAAAGGACAAATGTTCAATATGTCATAAAGAAGATAATAATCCTTTAATCAAATGTAATACTTGTGGGATTATAACGCATAAGACTTGTTGGGCTCTATGGACTTCAGTATCTTCTATAGGTATTCAAAACGTATTTAGATGTCATAATTGTTATTCGTTAGTGAAGTTAGAAAAAAATTTTATTCAAAAAATGAAGCTTGCTGAACGGATTAAAGAAGCTAATATCCGTCTTGAATGGGATATTGGAGATATTTATAATCATCTTAAGAGTCTAGAAGAAAAAGGTGGTCCTAAAATAGTAAGCGTTGAAAATCCAATGCCAAGTTTTGAAATTTCTGAAAATTTAAGTTATGTAGAAAAGAAAAGTGAAGAGAGTAAAATTTCTGAAACAGATAATGGTGAAATCAAATTTATTTTATGCCCTTTTTGTTATAAAATGATTACTACCAACTATGAGAGATGTCCTAATTGCTTTAGATACTTAAAATAGAAAAAAGCTCCTGAAATCCATATCTTAATTCTAATTTTAGCATTATTATATAAAACAACAATCTAATTATTCGTATAAAGTTAAAAATTTCTATTATATTCCAAAATTTATGTAATATCCCCCTAAGTCATTAAAAATAAAGCCTTATAAAAAGAGAATATCAAAAATTTTCTTGGATATGCGAGTTAAATAATTTTTTCATAAAAAAAATTTTTAAGGATCTACTTTCATTAAGTTATGCAAAGGTGTATTTAAGTTACCAGCGTCTTTATTGTTGATGATGACCGATCCTTACAGACATTGTATCAACTAATTTTTGAAAGGGTTGGATTTACAGAATTTTTGTTTGCGAGCAATGGTAGAGAAG
>JBHLLE010000206.1:0-6624 GCA_048885945.1 Candidatus Hermodarchaeota archaeon
TTTTCAGCAGTAAAGAAAGTAAAGTTAAAAAGCTTAAAGAACTCTACGATACTATTGTAGAGGAGGCAGAAGAAAAAGTAGGATATTTACAAGGACCTTTTCATTATTGTATATCTATTCTCATACTGGTAACAATATTTGTTATTTTTGCACCACACCAATTATATTTTCCAATTGCAGGTATATTAATAATGATAATAGGAGATACTATGGCTTCAGTAATAGGGAAGCGCTGGGGAACTATACCTATTAAACTACCTTGGACTGGTCGAAGATCTCTTCAAGGCTCAATAACTATGTTTGTATTTTCGTATTTATTAGCATTAGGTTCATTTTATTACTTTGGAATGTTCAATCCAGTAACGCAAAACATTCTAACGTGGGATTTAATCTTAATCTATTCGCTTATCACAGGATTAGCTGCAACAATAATAGAGATAATCAGCCCCTCCACATGGGACGATCTATCTGTCCCTATCGGTACGACAGTTCTAATATTCCTTTTAACATTAATATAATACGATTTTTCTTTTTCTTTTTTATTATAGATTGCTTTCACATTCCAGAAAATATCTATTTATATTGGAAAGGCATATTAAATATTAAGACTCTTTTGAGTATTTAAAAATTAATCAATGAGATGTTAATTATGTTATTGAAATCGTTTAACGAATATCTGTTATACAAGTTTCAATTCATGTGGTTATTTATCGTTATACCGTTTATGTTTCTTATCTGCGTTTTATGGATATTGAATTTGAAATATAGTCCAACTGAGAAAGCTAAAAAATTATATCTCGGATATTTCGCTTTTATTTTTTGTTACACTCTGACAAGAATTTTTTTCTTTATAGCCGATTTTTACGGAGAATATGGAGGTATGGAGGATTCTTTTGAATTTATTTTATATATCAAATTAGCATATATTTCGACCTCGGTTGGATTAGTGATCTTTTTCTTTTTCTTCGAAAGAGATTTTGTTCCAACGAAATTTATATTCACTGGAATTGCCTTCATATTTGGTGTATTGTTTATTTTTTTGCCATATGACTACATGAAACTTCTTATGTATATAATGCAGCCCATATATCTTTTGGAGATTATGAGTATCTATATATATCTTTTAATAAAAGGAACCGGTGATTTAAAAAAGAAAGCACTCTCTTCAATTATCAGTCTTATTATATTTTTTGTAGGAATTTTGCTCGATACACGGGCGGTAACCGATTTAAATATTATCCCTGCCTTTATTGCTCCGATAGTATTTATGATCGGGCTTGGATCGTTTTACTACACTCAGAAATTTGAAAAAACTGAACAATAATAACATTTAATTATCTTGAATAGGTCGCAGATCTTTACAAGAATCATTAACGGTTTTTATTTTTTTATTTTTTTGACTTTCAAGATCTTTTATATCGAATGGTTTTAAAATAATTCACAAATTTTTATTACAAATAATTAATGATAATTCGGAATAGTTTTATTTAGAGTGTTTGAAGTAATTGGATTATAGTAATAAATAGTGAATGCAAGAAAATATGATCGCTAACATTTCTCTCTTTAAAGATTGCTTCCTTTTTAACTTCAATTTAAAATCTTATTAAATATCCTCTACAATAGAATTATTTAGATTGTTTAAAATATTAGAAAAATGGAGATACAAAAATCGTTTGACATTATTGTTGTTGGAGCTGGTACAGGAGGTACCACTGCAGCTCGATTTGCTGCGCAAAATGGATTAAAAGTATGTCTTATTGATAGAAAACCAAGAAATGAAATTGGAGACAAGATTTGTGGTGACGCGGTAGGGTCAGAAATTTTCGATATATTAAACATTAATCACCCTAAAGACGAAGAATTATCTTGCTTAATAAAAGGTGCTAAACTTTATCCCCCAAATTTAAAAAAATGTTTAACATTGATTGATCCTAAGCAAGCGGGATATGTAGTAAATCGATTGCAATTTGGACAGAGATTGTTAAATGAGGCTCTTGACGCGGGAGTAGTTCAATTATTAGATAATACATTTGCATTGGATTTAATCTACAAGAATAACACCGTTTCAGGTGTTAAAGTTAAACTGAAAACTGGAGAGAAGGTAGATTTATCGGCTAAGTTAGTAATAGATGCTAGCGGTTTTTATACTCCTCTACGAAAAAAAATTCAGAATCCTCTAATTGAAAAAGAAATATCAAAAGAGGATGCTATCTTATGCTATAGAGAAATTGTCAAATTTTCAACTGAGGATCAAGAAGTTATAGACCCTGAATTCATTACTATAATCCTCGATCAAGAAAAAGCTCCTGGCGGTTATATTTGGTATTTTCCAAAAAATAGAGTCTCTGTAAATATTGGAATAGGAGTATTCATGGATTATAAAGGAAAAGTTAAAGATTTTTACCAAACTAACGTTTTTAACAACTTTATAAAAACATCAAAATGTGAAATTCTATCTTCTGGAGGAGGAGTTGCTCCAGTCAGAAGACCTTTATGGTCTTGTGCGGATAATGGTTTAATGATCGTTGGAGATGCGGGATGTCATGTGAATCCACTTCACGGGGGCGGTATCGATCCTTCTATGCGAGCAGGGTATCACGCTGCTAATATCGCACTTGAAGCACATGAATTAGATAACTATTCGCTTGAAAAATTGTGGGATTATAATCATTTAATAATGACCGACTTTGGAGGAGAATTTGCTGCTCTAGATTTATTAAGAAGAGTACTTCAAAAGTTATCAAATAATTCCCTAAATTTTGGTTTAGAGAAAGATTTACTAACCAGTAGTGAGATTTTAGAGATTTCTTCAACAGGAAATTTAAATTTATCCTTGTTAAGTATGGCGACAAAATTTATTAAAGGTATTACAAATCCTAAATTATTAGGAGATTTGAACTATCTACGTATAAGAATGAATGAAATTTTAAAGCATTATGAAAGTTTTCCAAAATCTATAGAGGAATTTGAGAATTGGAAAGAAAAAACAATTCAAATTTACGATAAAGTTACAAAAATGAGTTATGGTTAAAATATAATAGAGAAAAGAGGGAATTAAATGGTAAATATTACGCTTACTAATAATTTAAAAAGAACTACTTATGAATATATTATTGATAAGTTGAATGAAGAAGGAGCTTTACATTTTTCTTTAATAGATCCAGATCCTTTAAGACAAACTCCAAGTAAAGCCGCAAAAATGGCAAAATATGCGGAAGAAGCAGGCACAGACGCTATTTTAGTAGGAGGAAGTACAGCATTTGACCAAGCCTATGTTGATAAAACCATAGAATTGATTAAAAAAGACGTTGAAGTGCCAATAATAATATTTCCTGGAGGATTTGCGAATGTATCTAATAAAGCTGATGCTATTCTATTCATGTCGGTTTTAAATTCTAACAACCATTATTTTTTTATTGGACACCAAGCTCTAGGATCATATTTAGTTAAAATGTCTGGTCTTGAACATATTCCAATGGGATATCTTATAATTGATCCAGGTGCTTCTGCTGGGTGGATATCTGATGCAAAACTACTTCCCAGAAATAAACCAAAATTGACCGCTGCTTATTCATTAGCAGCTGAAATGTATGGATTTAAACTCATATATTTGGAAGCAGGTTCTGGTGGCGATAGTATTCCCCCAGAAATAATTAAATTGTGCTCCCAAGTCTTAAATATACCAATAATAGCAGGTGGTGGAATCCAGACAAAGGAAGACGCAGCTAAATTTGTAGAAGCAGGAGCAAATATTTTAGTTATGGGAACGTTTATTGAAAATAATGTCATGAACGATAAAGGAGCGTCTTTAAAAGTAATAATTGACGAAATAAAAGAAACAGCAAAAAATTGTGGAAACCAAAAAACCTTCCAAAAATTATAATCTTGTTTTTAAGAATCTCAAACTTATTATTCTACACAATGGTTATTATGCACGTAATTTTCTAATCCTTCTAGTATGCTTTTTGTACCCTTTGTTTTATAAACATGCATTAAGTCGTCGTAAGTAACTAGTTTTCCTTCCTTTGCTGATAAATATCCCATTAAAATAGTTGCAATAGCTGCTCTAGCGTGTTCAGGTGTAAATTCAGGATCTTTATTTTCTAAAATACAATTTGTAAAATATTCGTCTTCTATTCTTGAAGAAATCTCGTAATATACAGGATATGGAGAGTGTTCGATTTCTGGCTCGTACCACTTATTCTTATTCTTACCCATTTCTTCATGTTTAGAAAAAATCTTTACTGGGTTTTGCCATGAATGATCTTCTAAAATTGTACCCTCTGTTCCATACACTTCTATTGAATTTGTGGGAACAGTAGTTACTGTAAAACTTACTACTACATCAGCGACAGTCCCCTTTTTATATTTAAGAAACATCATAGCATTATCCTCTGCCTTTTCCTCCAAGGTTGTACATTGTTTTGTTATCCAACTATAAGCTGATTCTACTTCATCGTTTAATATCCAATTTATAGTAGCAAATTTATGAGCTCCCATGTCCATTAATGATCCTCCTCCGGCTTTTAATGGATGACCTTTCCAAAAGCCTTCTCTCATTAATCCTGGAATTTCATTTACCCCTTCATACGCGCGAATTAAAAATACCTTACCAATTAATCCTTTTTGAACAGCATTCATAATATAATTATGAGCGGGTAAAAACCTGTGATTCTCCGCAATCATAAATTTAACTCCAGCTTTTTCTGTCGCTACAATCATCTGATCACAACCTTCCAAAGTAGTAGCCATAGGTTTTTCACAGAGGATATGTTTACCTGCTTTAGCAGCGGCGTTAACCATTTCTTCGTGCAAGAAATGGGGAACCATTATTATAACAGCATCAATGTCACTTTTAAGAAACTTGTCTAAATCTGTAAAATAATCCATTTTGTATTTTTTGGCAGTTCTTTTGGCTATCTTTTCGTTTATATCATAACACGAGATGAATTTGATTTTTGAAACACTTCTTGTTCCAGCACTATGAAAAGACCAAGCTCCACCGCATCCAATAATCCCATATTTTACAATATCCATAAATAAGAAATTGAAGTAATAAATAAATAAATTATCAACTTTTTTATCTCACGATAAAATCAATATTGATAAAATAATTAAGTAAAAATCTTTTACCAAAATTAAAGATTCAAATAAAAAAACTATCTTAAATGATTAAACATGGCAGACCCAATTGGTTATAATAAAAACAAGGCTAGTGAAATTTTAAACAAGCATGACATAGATTTATTGATTGCTTCTACCCCCGTAAATGTCTTCTATCTATCAGGATTACCGGTATTGCATGTTGCTCCTAATCCTATTTTGTATGTATTACAAAATCAATATCCTTTCTTAGGTCTAGTTCGAAGAGACGGAGAGGAAAGCGCATTAATATGGTCGTTATACGATAGTGTTGAAGAGTTTTCGTGGATTAAACCAAGTGAAGTTTATAGAGTAGGTTCTCTTAATGCTGCAAAAAAGATCCTAACGAAGAAAATAAATGAATGGAATTTATCTGGCAAGACTATTGGAATTGAATCCTTTATGCCATTTTACCAATATGAGGCGCTGAAAAAAGAATTTCCTAACGCAAAAATTGTTAATGGAGATCGAGCTTTAATTGATATGCGACTTGTTAAAACTGAAGAAGAAGTACGAAGAATTAAAAAATCTACGGAAATTGCTGATAAAGCAATTCAAGCTTGTATAGACGCTACTGAGTTAGGTGTTCTTGATACCGAATTATTAAAAATAGCTCGGCGTACAATTGTAGATGAAGGTGCAGAAGGTTGGGATCATCTAACGCAGAATATTGGACCCTCTGATCCAGAAGCCCCAGGTACAGGAATTCCAGTCACTCCTAACGATATTGTTAGATTTGATTTTGGAGCCGTCTGGCAAGGATATATTTCTGACATTAGCAGAGGAGTAGTTGTTGGTGAAATACCAAAAAAGGCTAAAGAAGCAATGGATGTTATGATTCAACTCCAAGAATTTTGCGTTGATAATATAGAAGTTGGTAAGAGTTCGGGTGAATTGTACAAAGAAGCTCAAACTCATTTGAAGAAATTGACTAAAAGAGGGTTCTATTTAATTACAGGACATAGTATTGGATTAGAATGCGAAGAAGCACACCTTTTTAGTGCCATAGAATCGTATGATGTCCCTTTCGAAGAAAATATGGTTCTTGACATAGAAGTATGGTTAAGTGTAAGAGGTCAAGGACTTGTCGGTATTGAGGATTGTTATAGAGTTAAATCCAAAGGTTGCGAACGATTATCAACATTGGATAAAGAAATAGTTGTGAAATAAAATTTCTTTTTATTTTTATTTTTTGAATGATATTCAAGGATAATCTTACTATTTAAAGCATAAATCATAATCTTTCATATATTATTATAAATTAAAATCTTAAGTACACATAAAACTATAAAAAATGAGAGTTAAAGACAAAATTGTTGTATTAACAGGAGCTGCTTCGGGTATTGGAAGAGCAATAGCAATTTTATTTGCCAAAGAAGGAGCAATTCAAGTCCTTTCTGATATAGATGAAGAAGGTCTAAAAGAAAATAATGGTGCTACAGGCGAAGATAACGCTTCTTCTAATGATTCAACTGAAGTGAC
>JBHLLE010000207.1:0-6618 GCA_048885945.1 Candidatus Hermodarchaeota archaeon
TTCTCGCTCATGTAAACTCATGCTTGGTTCATCTAAGATGTAAATTAAAGAATCTAGTCCACCATCTAAATGAGTCATTAAAGACAATCTCTGAAGCTCACCCCCACTTAATGTAGGTAGGGTACGATGTAAGTGTAAGTATTTTAATCCAACATGAACCAAACGATTAAGTCCTCTTAATATAGTTTCTAACATTGATTTACCTTGAGGACTTCTAATATCTTGATTCGATAAACCTTCCAAAAATAAAATTAAGTCGTCGATCGGCATCATAGCTAAATAACCTATGTGTTTTCCTCCAATCTTTATTTCACGAGCTTGTTCATTAATTTTAAATCCTTTACATTCTTCACATTTCCTTTTTACCATGAAATTATTATGAATCTTATGTCTTCTATAAACGCTCTTACTTTCTGCTAATGCTCTTTTCACGTGGGGAATTATTCCTTCAAAAACACGTTCTAATTCTCCAGAAAAAGTTTTGGATTCCCATTGAAATTTAAGCTTTTTTCCACTACCATATAAATACACTTGCTTAATTTCGTCAGCTAAATCTTTAAAGGGAGTGTTCATATCAAAATTATAAAACTTAGGTAATTGCTCCACAAACCGGAGTTGATCTGCGAACGCACCAGAACCGGCTTTTGTTATTTGGATAAGATTTCTATTATAATCCTGGATTATCATTTCCTCGGTGATAAGCATTTTGTACCCCCTGCCTTTACACTCTAGACACATTCCAGAAGGCTCGTTAAAGGAAAAATGCTTGATTTGCCTACGATCAACGACCATTCCACATATATCACATTCTAATGTGGTCTCATTAACGGGCTCCTTACAAATTGGGCAAATTAAAATCCCTTCAGAAGCGTATAACATACGCAAAAGTCCATATATCCCCGTTTTAGTACCTACTGTGGAGCGAGGATTGAATACTCTGGTCGTTCTCTGTTCTACAGCAACAGTAGGACTTAATCCTTCAATCGTATCAAAGGGTTTTTCGTCATCAAACTTAGGAGGGAAACCAATGGATTGCAAATACCGATTCATACCTTCGTCAAATATGATGTCAAAGGCAAGACTCGATTTTCCGGAGCCAGAAACGCCCGTAATCAGTATCAATTTGCCCTTTGGGATGTCTACATTGATATATTTTAAATTATGAATCCTTGCTCCTCTAACTTTAATTTTTTCCATCTCATAATCACATCCTTAGTTGATTTATTCTATGTTTGGATTGATTTTGTTCCCACAATCGTAGCATTCTGCATCGTGAACACAAATTTCTCCATTACAATTAGAACAAGTATAAAGCTTTTCTTGCTCCTTTATCCAATATTTAACTCCAATCTCTTTAATCCTTTTGAGATTACCTATTATATTAACTGAATATCGTTCTAAATAAATATATTGCAATCTATCGAAATTATCGCAGGGGAAATCCTCGCATTCATAACAGAATTCGACCTCTCTTTTCCATAGTTTAGAACATTTCTTTCTAAAAAATGCACATTTCTTATTACGGATTCTACAGCCCTTACAACCTTGTTTATAACCTCTTTCTTCAAGTTTATCTTTTTTCAATAACAGATACTGCCGACATGCTCCACAATATATCCCACAAGGAGCAGCTAAATTATTTTCCACTTATTTTACACCTATTTTTTATTTTTTCCCTCTTATTTTCATAATAACTTTATTTACTGACAGTTGCCTGCGGATCTGTAATTTTTCCACATTTACGGCATTTGTAATTATAAAACATTAATTGAGTTCCACATATGGGACAAATCCACAATTCTTCTTGTTCTTTTGACCAATCTTCAGTCCCTATCTCGTTTAACCTTTTAAGATTTGTAGGTATTTGATGTCGATAATTGAATTTTAGATCATCAAGATGAGAATTTATAAGACGCTTATATAATAAGTTACATGGATTTATATCACATTGGCCGCAGTGCTCTAGTTGCTTTTGTTCATGGCAGCAAATCCTGATTTTACATGCCCATTTAGATTTTCTATTTTGATTTATATTTTCAGATCTGCATCCTAAACAAGTTCCCTTTTGATAAGAAGGGCATGCACCACAAAATAATCCACAGTAAGTCACCTTTTCGCTTATACTTTTCTCACCCCCCACACCCTTCTAAACCTACTTGATAATCTCCTCTCTTAAAACGAGAGCATCCCGAGCAGTAAATTTCGGAAACAGCAACCTCCATTCTATGTGATTCCTCTTAAATTTTTATTTTCAATAGTTTAGTAAATAATTCTTCCTCAAGAGTAGTAATATTTAGTGCAATACAATGAAGTTCTCCCAAATCAACTCGGTTAATACATTCTGCCTTATATTCATCAGCAGCATTCTTCAGCGTTTCAGCAAGAAGAGTCCAATTTTTAGCTGAAGAAGAAGTTATTGATATACATTCTGTAAGAATTTCAAATTCATTAGGATTCCAAGCACGAGGTCCTTGTCTTAATTCTTTCGAACTTAATAATTCTTCGAGAAATTCTTTATATAGGTTTCGAAAAGAAGCTCCTCCAGTTCCCCATGTTTCAATATAACCATGAATTAATTCAAACATCAATTCTGCTTTGTTAATTAGATTTCCTGTGCTAGGGTTTTTCACTTGTCCGCTTAATGTATCATTCCACTTTAAGATTGATTTTGAAAAATTCTTTAATCCTTGCAAACCCAAGCTACTTATAGAAGGTCTTAGCATATGATCAGAAACCTTTTTTATAGCTAGTTTTACTCCCGCAGCAAATGGAGGGCGCTTCCCATCTGGGCGAGGCTCCATTGTAAATTGTGTATTTTCTGGTCTCATAAATGAATCTCCATAAGGAGAATCTCTTGCTTTTTTTAGCTTTTCAATCGAGATTTCTTGTAATCCTTTCCTGTCGGTATCTCCTATGAATGCAGAACCTTTTTCCTCATCGTATCCTGCTAATACAATAGTATGACCACCAAAATGAATTTCTTCTTTAATGTTCATATAAGGTAGATAAGCAATATCTGCGCGTAAGATTAAAGGTATATTATTATTGATCATCTTTTTGGATTCTTCCCATCCCCTATCTGCACTTGAAAATGACTGCTTTTTAAGATTAATACCTAAAATTCGACAAGCTAAAGAATTCGGGGTGATAGTATCTTGTTTACCTCCACAAAAAAAGGGAATTTCCTCAGAGATAGTTCCCATAGCAGATAAATCATTTGAATTATCAAAAAATCCAAATCCCATAGTACCATCCAAACCGAATGCCATTGCTTCGGACATTGGAAATCCATAAAATTCAAACATATCTCTCATTGCAGATGATTCACAATGGCGCCCCATTTTATGTACAAATTTTTCAATCATGTGTTTTTGGCTCATATAATCCTTCTTCCCCTTCAAATCTTTTCAATATCATTTCTAAAAATTCGACATCTGTTTCTAAGATTTTAATTGGATGGATGAATAATCCAGTAACGCTTAAAGGCATCTTGGAATATTGGTCTAGCATATCTTGTAATTCTTTGATATGATTTTTCATGAAATTTATAGAATTACTAACGGCTTCTATTAATTCTTCTTTTGAAAGTATATAGAACATTAGAGAATAGGCAACATAAAAATCTTCATCATATTTACCATAATAATGATAAATAGTGTTATATACTTTTTCTTTTAAAATTCTGCTTCCTTTAGCCGTAATCTTGTATACTTTGCGAGTCCTATTATCAAACATTTCCTCGAAATATTCCACTATTTCATCATTTTCAAACCTATCAAGTATGCGGTAAATAGTAGATAATGAAAAATGCTTTCCAATATTCGTCCAATTTTTCATTCCCCGCTCTTCTATTTTTTTTTCTAACTTATAGGGATGGCTTGGTTCTTCCGCTAACAAACCTAAAATTACAAATGTTCGATGTCTTAACTTATAATTTTTCTTTTCTATCATATTTGCATTTTTTTAAAAATGATAATATATGCATAAAATAAAAAGTGAAGATATATAAATTTTTACAAAATTAAAAAATAAGAATTCTCCTTCTAGCTTAAAAAGAATTGTTTAGTGTTGAAAAGAAAATTAATTAAAAAAATAAAAAAGAAAAAGCAAAAATTATTAATCGAGTCCTTCCTTATCTCGTTCATCAAAAACATCTTTAACTGCAAACATAGCGTTTAATGCAGCAGGAAATCCTGCATAAACTGCCATCTGGATAATAATCTCGATCACTTCTTTACGAGTACATCCCACATTTAATGCTCCATGAACATGTACTTTTAATTGAGGTAAAGCATATCCTAGTGCAGTTAATGCTGCAACAGTAGCAATTTCTCGGGATTTTAAATCTAATCCTGGTCGAGAATATACATCTCCAAATGGAAATTCAATGGTGTATTTTCCTAAATCTGGAGCAATATCTTTAAGACTTTCAATGACTCTCTCTCCAGCTTCACCATCAATTTCTTTTAGTTTTTCCCATCCTCTGTCATATCTGTCATTTTCCATATCTAAATACCTTTAATAGACTAGTTATATCCAGAAATATTCAATTAGAAAAAAAGATTTTCCAAAATGAGTAGTATTAATAAAAATTATTAGGAAATTAAAATTAGGTATTATAGGTTAATCTTTATTTATTCTAACAATATGATTTAATTCAATGAAAATCAACTTTAGAGAAGCTAAGCAGATAATTACAAAAAGTAATATTCCAACTATTGATTACGTCATAAATCCTTATACGGGATGTCAACACGGTTGTATTTATTGCTATGCTGAATTTATGATTAGATTTACTAATCATAAAGGAGATAAATGGGGCCAATTTTTGGATATTAAGACTTTTCAAGCAGATAAAATAAAACCTCAAAAATACGATGGAAAGAAAATTTTGCTTAGTTCTGTAACAGATCCTTATATTCCTTCAGAAATAAAATATAGAAACACTAGAAAAATTCTGGAAAAATTAGTTGGTACAAAAGCAGAAATTAGTATTCTCACAAAATCTAAGTTTGTAGAAAGGGATATTGATTTATTTAAAAAATTTGAACATATAGAAGTTGGAATATCAATTAGTACTTTAGACGAGACATTTGCAAAAGTTATTGAAAAAGGAGCTTCTAGACCTTTAGAAAGGTTAAAAGCGCTTGAAGCGGTACACGATGCTGGTATCCAAACATATACATTTATTTCACCGTTATTTCCTAAAATTACTGACTTTAAAGCAATAATTGAAAAAACTTTGGATTATACAGATTATTACATGTTTGAAAATCTGAATTTTAGACCCCATAATATTCCAAGAATAATGAGTGTAATAAAGAAATATTATCCAGAAGCACTAACTATGTATCAAGAATTACGAAAAACTGGTGAACTCTGGGATGGAATTGAAGCAGAAATTGATAATTATTGTAAAAAAAGTAATCTTAATTATAGAATTGAATTCCATCACGGTGGGTTTTCAAAAAGTTAAAAAAAAAAAAATAGTGGAAATATAGATTTTTACTTTACATTTTCGACTATTGAATATATTGAGACGCTTTTTTAAGTTGTTCTTCAGCTACTTTTACTGTAGATTCTATTATATCGGGAACACTATCTATACTTTTGATTAATTCGCAACTCTGACCTAATGGAATTGCCCCGGTTACCAGATCCCCTTTTAAATAGACGGTTTCATAATGTTTTCCATCCTCAATCAATGTTTCCAATGTAAATTCTTGTTCTTCTGCAATCTTAGCATCTCTATTATCTATAAAACCATGATGCAAGGCATATTCGTTTCTCCATAATCTAATTGGTCCTAAGAAGCCAGTAACTATAATAGTATCTTTAGAATCTGCAGGAGGAACAAGATCTTTGTATTTAGGATGAAATTCGCTTTCTTTTGAAGCAATGAACCTACTTCCCATTGCAATTGCTCCTGCTCCTAATCCAAGTGCAGCAGCAAGCCCATATCCATTTCCAAAAGCTCCACATGCAATAAGAGGAACTTCAGGAAATTTTTCTTTTATTTTTTGAAGAAGAATAAATGTACCGGTCTTTTCATATGATTGATGTCCGCCCCCTTCAGTTCCAGTTACAACCATACCATCTACGCCTGAAGCGACGCATTTATCAGCAAGCCACGATGCAGGTGCGACGTGAAAATGTTTCATATTTGTATTTTTTCTTAATTCTTGAAAATTTTTATTTTCAGGAAGCATTCGTGGAGTACCAGCGCTAGTAAGAGCATAAACACACTGTTCTCTTATCCTTTGATTCTCCTTAATGACTTTTGGGATTCCTCTACACAATCTCTTAGCATCATACTGCATTCTACCCGTCCGAATGTTAAATCCAAACGGTTTATCGGTATGTTCAACAACATATTCCATATCCGCTTTCATAACTTTCAGACTATCTTTTCCTAATAGGTTAGTATGGCTAATAACTCCCATCCCACCGGCTTCTGAAACAGCTACTGTCAATTCTTTTGTATAGAAAGGACCCATGGGCGCAGCGAATATTGGATGCTTGATTCCAAACATTTCAGTTATTTCTGTCTTTAAAACCATTTTTTTATACCTTAAACCTTATAATTTTAGCTCTTATTGATAATTATTTATGATTATG
>JBHLLE010000208.1:0-6617 GCA_048885945.1 Candidatus Hermodarchaeota archaeon
TTTTCTTTATGCTTTGATTAAAGTAAAAAAATATGAAGCATATGACTTAAATAAAAATCTTGAAGATGATTTGGATAATAGCATGGACAGAGTATTTTTAGACGTGTATAATTTTACTCCCAAACAAGAAATGCAAAGAAAATTTATTCATTTGTTATCTATTTTATATTTATTAGCATGGACTCTTGAACCAATAATTTTTTATGGAGTTCAATTTTTATATGCAGGAATCGCTAATACTACTACAGCTGAAAATTATTATAATGCAAAATTGCTTTTTGAATATGAAGATACGGAATTGATTCTATATAATGGTTTAGTCGTTCAATTCTTCATGTTCATATGCATATTCATGGTAAATGCTAATATTGAAATAATGAGATTAAGATTTAGAGAATATGATTATTTTATGAAAAGAGTGATTCTTAAAACGAGGAGACCAACCGAATTATATGATATTACGGCTTCAAATCTTTTATTGCTAGGGTTAGCAACATCTGCAATAATTTTAACCTATAGTTCAGAATACAAATTAGCAGGAATATACGCACAAATGGCAGTTATTTGCATTACAGTTCTCAGTGATATGTTTGCAGCCTTAATAGGTCGTAGATTTGGTAAGCATAAATGGCCTTTACTTAAAGGTAAATCAATCGAAGGGTCACTAGCGGGATTTCTAGTAGGTTTTTTTACAGCTATGATATTCGTAGGATGGTTTTTAGCTTTAATTGGTGCTTTTATATTTGTGTTTACCGATATTATTCTAGCTAAAGTTGAAATATCTGATAATGCTTCAAACCCTATCCTATTAGCAATTATATTTAAGTGTTTAATTATTTTCGTTAATCCTATGATTACAATTTTACCTATTATAAAAATATGGTAAATTTTTAAAAACATCTTTCACGAAATATTCATCATGAGTAATAAAATAACGTTAATTGTAGGTTCGCCAAGAAAGAATAGAAGCTGCAATTTTTTAATTGATAAAGCTATTGAAGGAATAAAATCCGTTAGTAATGAGTTTGAAATAAATAAAATCCAAATTGCCGATTTTAATATAACTCCTTGTACTGGTTGCGATCAATGTATACGCCCCCCTAACGATTGTCCTTTAGCTGAAAATGACGATACAAAAAAATTAGAAGATATTCTGTTTGGTTCCTCAGCGTTGATAATAGCGGCTCCAAATTATTTTGGATCAATTAGTTCCCAAATTAAAGTATTAATCGATCGCTCAAGACCTTGGAAAATGAAAAATTATTTACTAAAAGATACCATTTTCGCGCCAATGGCTTCTACAGGTCTTAGAAATAGTGGGGAGGGTGTAATTTCTAATTTGATCAATTTTGCTCTTATACAAGGAATGATTGTTGTCGGAAATGCCGAAGGAAGTCCAGTTATAGAAGGGAATATTCCAATTACAAGTCTTCAGAAATTCAATTTAAAGGAATTTGTAGGAAAAGGAGAAACAGACGAGTTAGGTGGAAAATTAGCCTTTGATTTAGGCAAACGCGTTGCAAATTTAACAATAAAATTAAAAAAATAAAAAAAAATAAGTTTTTTAGTATTTACATTTAATTTTTTAACCAATCATCTAAGATAAATTTATATCATAAATAATTGATACCACTATCCTTCTTCTCTGGGTTGGTTTCTGATTCTTCATCTTTATATACAGAATATATTACTTCGCCAGGCCACTTAGTATTTATAATAATAGCTGAGACAATTAAAACTACAAAGATTACTATATAAATAGTTAAATTATCAGAAGGAAAATATGTTAAAAGATAATCGACCCAAAATACCATAGCTTCTCCTAAAGGAGTCACAACTGGGCGAAATATACCTAAAATAAACCCAATGATTTGTGCTATGGTCTCTAAAAAATCATATCTCTCAAACTCTTGCATTATCATATAGTATAACACCTCACTTTACTTTCCTCCCTCTTCTCTCTTTAATCTTCTCTCTATTTACAATGAAATCTAATAAATCGTAAGTTTTTAAAATCACTGTCAAAAAATATATTCCCATATATAATAGAATCATCTCCTGCAAATTTATTGTAATAACCCCTAAATCAACAAGTTCAAATTCTACTTCAAGCGCACCGGAAAACTTATAACTCCATAGATAAAGTAAATTTAAAAGGATTTGGATTAATGAAAAAACACCTCTTCTAACAGATTGGGACGGAGCAGAATAAGCAAAAAAGGCAGATCCAGTTATTACTAATCCAAAAGCCCATACATAAAAGAGAATCTTATTTACCTGCTGTTTATAGGCTTCTAATTCAACACCCTCAACATTAATCGTTTTAATCCAACTAAAAGTATAATAAGGAATAAGGATTGTAATAACAAAATAAATTACGGCAAACAATGCTCCTCTCACTAGATTTTTAATCCTTTGATCTTCTAACGTTTTACTAACCTTTTCCTTTACATAACTCATTTCTTACGCCACCTCCTCGTATTCTCCTAAATCAAAATCCTCTAATACTACTTTAAATTTAAGTAAGCCTAAGGAATATTTTGCTTTTATTTTAATCTCTTCTGCTTCAAAATCAATGCGTGGGTTATTTAGATCTATTCTAGTAGCTAGTGCCATCATATTGACCTCTAGATCTTCGTATTCTATCTCAATTTTTTTTTTTAATACGTCCCCTGCCAATGTGGTTCCCAGGTCTTTATCGTAATCAAATAATGTTTCTGTTGTTGTTACATTATCATTGTTTCCTGTTTTGTTAATCCATAAATATACAATATTTAATTCTAATTCGAGTTCTAAATCTTCTAAATCGTAATAACCTTGATTATGAAATTCAATTTTGAGTTCTAAGGAAAAATTATTAGCAAAAGGTGAAATTTCTCCGGTTGTATCAAGATCTATGTCAATGTTATCTTCGTTAGTCAAAATCAATACAGCAGAATAACCACCTAGAAAAGAAACTAAAGACATTGAAGACGCTAATAACAATAAAAAAATCCTGACCACTAATCGAAAAATTCTTGAAGGTCTCATCATGTTTCTCACTCAAATTTTAGTTTTTATTTAGATTAATTATATAGATAAATATGTTTAATTTAAATTTTAATCTTTAAAATTAATAAAAATATTCTTTTAAAAGTAGTAAAATTATTCGAACAAATTATTTTAATTACCACCTTAGAGAATAGTTAGAACCTCAAGAGAATCAATTTTTTTTTAATAAAGTCAAAAATTTACACAAAATAATCTTAAAAATTGATGATTTAACACTTATTTTTTTAAAATTTACAATTAAAGGTATATAGAACGGTCGCACCGCAAATCACAAATCTTCTAGCATCTTTAAGATATGCTCATATTTTCAACCATATACATCTTCTCTTTTTTTTATAAAAAATAATCCCACTTTATTTCCATCTACTTCCCCAACTGCCACATCAATCAATATAAAATCTTTTTCTAACAATTCAGGTAAAATATTATTTTCAATGAAGACCTTAACATTAGATTGGTCTTTAAACTCCGTCCACTCTATAAACTCTTCTTTATCGTCATATATTTTATGTTTCTCTACTAACTCAACAACATTACCACAAAATGCCATCGTTCATGTACTTGCTGAGTGATAGAAAATAGCGATTACAAATTCATCCAAATCATTGCGTTTAATTTGGTTCTGTTCATAAATATAATCCAATGCTGATTTTGAAAAAGCAATTTTAAATTCAAACCACCTCTTTTTTTTAGCTATTGCAATATATTAAATGTAATTAAAACTTAAAATTTTAGATATTCGATTATTCTATTGTTAAAAGCAGATTTTTTTTCTATCGAAAAAAAGTAATAAATCTTAAACAATGAATGTAGAAATGAAGAAATTTATGAATTTACAGATTGATTGTTTTAATATTTTATTACCAAAAACAATAATAATAAAATAACTTAACATATTATACCTTTAAGATTTTTTAAAAAAAAATATAGATGAATATAAAGTTATTATAATGTTAATCGAAGAATTAAACGCACATTCATTAGAAATCCAAAAAGTTAGTGAAAAGCTTAATACATCATTGGAAAAGGGATTAACTGACGAAGAAGTTAACAATCGTCTCGAAAAATATGGGTTTAACGAGTTAAAAGAAACTAAAAAAGTATCTCCTTGGCAAATCTTATTAAATCAGTTTAAGGATTTTTTAGTATATTTATTATTTTTTGCTATAGCGATTTCAATAATTGTCGGATTTTATGAAGTATCACTTGGTAACCAACCTTCTGAATTCCTTGACGCTCTTATTATATTTATAATTTTAGTTGTCAACGCAATTTTAGGATTTTATCAAGAATATAAAGCAGAACAGGCGTTAGAGAGTCTAAAAAAGATGGCGCCACATAATGCAAAAGTTAAAAGGAATGGTATTGTTCAAGAAATTGATGTAAAGTATATCGTTCCGGGAGATATTTTGCAATTAGATGAGGGTGATAAAGTACCTGCTGATGCCAGATTGACTAAAGCATTTTCTCTTTATATAGATGAGGCCATTTTAACTGGTGAATCACAACCAGTAAATAAAAACCTTGAACTTTTTGATGAAAAGACTATGCTAGCTGATCGCAAAAATATGGCTTATAGCAACACAATAATAACTCGTGGGAATGGTGAAGCAATAGCAGTTAGTACAGCAATGAAGACGGAAATAGGGAAAATTGCTGAAAAAATTCAGGAAGAGGAACCAGAACCAAGTCCATTCCAAATTGAAATTGATAAATTTGGTAAATCCTTAGGAAAAATAATAATAGTTATCTGCATTGCGGTCTTTTTAATCGAATTTTTCCTTATTGTGATAACTGGAGGTTTTAATTTTGGACCAGAAGAAATTGAGCAAATTGTTGATGCGTTAACGATTGCAATAAGTCTAGCGGTATCAGCTGTGCCGGAAGGTTTAGTTGTCGTAATTACCGTAGTTATGAGTATTGGTATGAGAAAAATGGCTGATAGAAACGCGCTGGTTAAAACTTTGACTGCTGTCGAAACCTTAGGTAGAGTGAATATTATATGTTCTGATAAGACGGGAACTTTAACTAAAAACGAAATGACTGTTGTTAAAATATTTATCGGAGGCAAAATATTTAATGTTGAAGGAGTAGGTTATACGATTGAAGGGCAAATTCTTGATGAAGCGGGAAATTCTATTTCTATAACAAATCAGTTAAAAAGATTTTTAGAAGTTTGTATGTTTTGTAATAACTCTAGCGTTGTTATGAGAGATGATGGGACTCGAAGTACGGATGTAGTAGGGGATCCAACGGAAATTTGTCTGAAAGTTTTAGCTATGAAAATGAATCTTGATACTAAATCTGAGAAAATTGACGAAATACCTTTTAGTTCTGACAGAAAAATGATGTCTGTAGTAGTTAAAATTGAAAATCAATTATATTCTTTTATAAAAGGAGCTCCTGATGTTTTATTAAAAAAAGCTGCAAAAGGACTTCTAAATGGAGAAGAGAAGCCAATTAGCGAGATAAAAGATAAAATAATTCATCAAAATGAAGAATTTGCCAAAAACGCACTCCGCGTATTAGGATTGGCATACAAACCATTAAATTCAAATTATAAAGAAGAGGATATTGAGTCAGATTACATATACCTTGGATTAGCAGGAATAATTGACCCCGCGAGAGATGAAGTTAAAGATTCAATAAAAGAAGCAAGAATGGCGGGAATTAGAACAATTATGATTACGGGTGATCATAAAGTTACAGGCGTCGCAATCGCTAAACAGATAGGGTTAACTGATAGAGATGAAGCTATAACAGGTGCTGAACTTAAAGAAATGACTGACGATGAACTAGCTAAACATGTTAAGGATGTAGATGTTTTTGCTCGTGTAACTTCTGAAGATAAATTAAGAATTCTTAAAATATTGAAGTCTCAACAATATATAGTCTCTATGACCGGGGATGGAGTGAATGATGCCCCTGCTGTGAAAGGCGCTAATGTTGGTGTTGCTATGGGTCTAAAAGGAACTGAAGTTACACAAGAAGCCTCAGATATGATTCTTATAGATGATAATTATGCTACTATAGTTAATGCTATCGAGGAAGGTCGCGGTATATTTGAAACTACGAAAGGTTTCTTTCGCTATATGTTAAGTACAAATTTTGACGAGATCTTTTTAATTGTAATCGCTTTTATTGTCATGAAAGTATTTGTAAATGTATTTCTAGCCCTTCCGGTTACACCAATACAAATTTTATGGTTGAATATAGCTACTGATGGTATTCCAGCTATGGTCCTAGGATTGACACCAACCGATCCCGATGTAATGAAAGAAGAACCAAGAAAAGGATTAACATTAACACCAGAAATAAAAGGACCTGTATTCTTACTTGGAATATATACTGCTATCACTGATGTTACACTTTACCTAGTTCTATGGATTTATTTAATTCCCTATTGGAGTACTATCGATCCTATGCTAGCAGGATATATGGTTAAAGGGTCAGCAGCAAATCTATATGCGATTAAACTCACCCAAACCATAATCTTTACTAACCTAGTAATTTGTGAATTGATGTTCGTTTTTACATGTACATCAAATATAAAACCCTTTTATTAT
>JBHLLE010000209.1:0-6598 GCA_048885945.1 Candidatus Hermodarchaeota archaeon
GAAAATTTAGTAAAATATGCAATAATTGCTTCAGAAGAAAAAGCAGCGGGTAGAACAGGTATGGGAGCAATTATGGGTTCAAAAAAACTAAAAGCTATAACAGTTCGAGGTAAAAAAAGAATTTACGAACCAGCTGATCCAGAGGGATTTAAAGAAGCTATTAAAAAAGCACAATCTTCTGTTAATTCTGCTTTTACAACTAATATGTATAGTACTATTGGTACAACAGCAGGAGTAGATTTATGGAATATCACAGGAGAAATACCTAAGAAATATTGGACAATGGGTGATGAATGGGACGGAGCATACAAAATTTCTGGTAACACTGCTGCCGAAAAAATTGTTGTGAAGAAATACCCCTGTTTTTCCTGCTCTATAGGTTGTGCTAAAAAAGCTGTTATTAAAGAAGGAGAATATAAAACAAATGGTGAAGTAGAATCACCAGAATATGAAGCTATAGCTGGATTTGGTTCTATGATTCTAAATGATAACCTCGAATCCATTGTACACGCAAATATTTTATGTAATGACTATGGAATTGATCTAATAACTACTAGTAGCACAATTGCCTTCTTATATTATCTTTATAATAATAATAAAATTAAATCAGAGGATATTGATGGTTTACAATTACAATGGGGTGATGTTAAGCCTGTTTTTGAGTTTATTAAAAAAATATCATTTAGGAAAGGCATTGGGAATTTGCTTGCAGAAGGTTCAGATGCATTTGGAAAACAATTTAAAATTAACCAAGATGAGATCGCAACAGTATATGGAATGGAAATTCCCTATCATGATTTAAGAAGTAATTTTGGTATGACCATTGCTTATGCTTTAGGAACCCCAAGAGGACCTTGCCACAATTCGTGCGATATGTGTACTATTTTATTGGGGATCCCACTTGACGAATTTGGAATTGAATATATAGATAAATTTAAGGATGATGAAGAGATGGCTATTATGAGTGCTAGATTACAAGATTTAAGAGCTCTTTATAGTTCCTTGACAATGTGTGTTTTTGCTAATCCTAAGCCATCAACAATAGCTGAACTGATACAAACAGCTATGGGTATAGACTTTGATATAGAAAAATTAAGGTCTTTAGGCGAGAGAACTTATATGATGAAACGATTATTTAATTTAAAAATGGGAATTAAACCTTCAGCTGATCGATTACCAAAAATCCTTCTTAAGCCTTTAGAAAAAAGTGAAGCTGCAGGGAAATCTCCTGATTTTCAAAAATTAAAAGAATCCTATTATAAATATAGAGGATTTGATTTAGAAACTGGCAAAATCAATGAGAAAAAATTAAAGTATCTTGGATTAGAAAACTTATAGAGTTTATTTTTCAAAAATCTTAGGAAATATTTTTTTTGTATTTTCACATAATTGGATTTCCAATTCATTCGTAGAAATTTCTTTAAATTTAGAAATTGAATTTAGTACTTCTCTAATCATTGCTGGCGTGCCAATTTTTCCAGCATATTTTACAGGACCATCACTTTCAAGCAATAAATGCTCTTTATCAACCATTAATACTGTTTTTTTCACTGCTGGAGAATATGAAATTGCTGGAGTAATGGAAAAATAATATCCTCGCTCAATCCCTAGTTTTAAATAATTTTCAGGGCCAGAGTACCAATGAATATTAACATTAGGAAGGTTATAAGAGGGTAATATATCAAAAACTAATTTTTCTGCACCTTTGGTATGTAAATTGACAGGTAATTCTAGTTCTTGAGCAAGTGAAAGCATTATTTCAAATATTTTTCTTTGAAGAGGATATAATTCCTCGTTTTTTACAAAATGATGGTCTAATCCAATCTCACCAATCGCACATATTTCTTCCTTATTTGTTCTAATTAATTCGATTACAGAATCTAATTGATTTTCAATTTGGTCATTCATTTGAACTTCTTCTGGATGTATTCCTAAAGATGGATATATAGGCTCAAATTGATTTGATATTTCTAAGACTCTTTCTAAACTTATAGCACTCATTCCTACAGAAATTATTTTTTCAACACCAACATTCTTAGCTTCTCGAATGATTTCATCGATAGCTAAGTAAAGATTAGCATGGCAGTGAATATCAATTAGCATTTTTTTTAATTTAAAATTATGAATTTTTAATAAAAAAAAGTTAGGATTAATTTTAGATTTTCCATTTCCCTTCTTCATAAATAACCTTTTCATCTGCAATAATTTTTGAACCAGACAATTTCATATCTTTTAATATGTCCCAGTGAATAGTACTGAAATTTTTTGATCCTGTTTTAGCGAAGCCCCTCCCTAAAGCACAGTGAATAGTTCCACCTATTTTTTCATCAAATAACATATTTTTAGTAAATTGCGTAATTCCATAGTTTGTACCAATGGCAAATTCTCCTAATTTATTAGCATTTCTAATCTTTAAGATTTCCTTTAATAAATCCTCTCCTCTATCTGCTGTAGCATTAACTACCTTTCCATCTTTAAATTCTAAATATATGTTTTCAACTTCCCTGCCTTGATAAATTCCAGGATAGGTAAATCTAATATGACCATTTACAGAATTTTCGATTGGACCAGTAAAAACTTCACCATCAGGTAAGTTATGTTGACCATTAGCATTTTCCCAAATTCTTCTTTCTACTGACAATGTCAAATCAGTATCTTCACCCAATACATGTATATTATTTGAAGTATTAAGTAGATCTATAATTCTGTTTTGCTCTTTATCAAGCTGGTTCCATTCATGGACAGGATCAGCTTTATCTAAGAATAATGCTTTTTCTACAAAACTGGAATACGAATAGTAGTCCATATTTGCATCTTGAGCATGAGATTGGCAAGGATAAGGAATTATCACCCATTTGATTTCACCCTTTGCTTCTCTTTCACTAAATATTTTAAACATCTCTACTCTTTTTGCTGCTAATTGCATTTTTCCTATTTTCTTTGGATCTACTAGAGATAATTTTTTGGTATTATAATCACTAAAAATCATAATAACACCGTCAAATTCCTTTGCGAGAGCAACAAAAATATCATCAAAATAAACTAATTGATTATCAGAAGCATATTTGAAAAATAATTCATCTTCTCCTTCTAATTGAGGAATTGAAAGGGAATGACCTCCAGCTTTTAATATTTCAACTTGTAAGGCTAAGAATAGATCTTTTGCTAATGCTGGTCCTAATATAACGATTCTATTTCCTTCTTTTAGTTTAATCGAATAATTAATTACCAGTTGTGCTAGCTTTTCACAAAAAGGATCCAACATGGATTTCTTATCTCTTAAAATTTAATTAATATTGAATTAATATTGAATTAATATTAAATTACTCGTCTTTTTATTTAAATGCTGTTAAATTACACATTTATAATATACATTTAAAAGTTAAATTAAGAAGAAGTTAAAGGTAAAATTACATTCTGCTTATTTTTTCTCTAAGCTTAGTAATTTTCATTATTAGATCAAATTTTCTTCTTGGATAAGGTGAATATTCATCAGTATCTAAAAGATTCCTAAGATCTTCCAATTCTTTGATCAAATAGTTTTTAAGGTCTTCTTTTGTTACATGTCCAATATATTTAGGAAGTGGCTCAAATTTAGCAGATTTCTTAATCCTTAAATCTGAAATGGCTTTCGCTAATTGTGCCTGAAATCCCCGCGCTTCTTTTGGATTAGCTCCTTCTAATGTGTCTAATGATGTTTTTAAACCATCAATAAAAGATTCTAGATCATCAATATCGATTTGATCATCAGGCATATTAAAACTTAGAACAATCTCAATTATTTATACTAAAACCTAGAATTCTTAAGAATTTTATTAAAAAATAGGATTATTTATAAAAAAAATTCCTAAGAACAAATCCTAAAGATAACTACGCCACAATTTTAAAAGATAAAATTTAACCGAATTCCTCAACAATTATTTCTGCAAGAGTTTGGAGCACAGTTTTTCTTAATTTCTTGTTAAGAATCCTTATTCTGTCAGAAAGTTCAATTTGCATTGTTTTGCTTTTTGAAATTTTAGATGGTCCGTAAGCTTGAGTTATATATCCTCCCTTTAAGATATATTCTCTTCTCCTTGGATGACTAGGAGCAATTGGTATATTTAAATCCAAAAATCTTTTTATTATCTTTCCTCTGATGGTATTTTCCCATACCTTTTTTGGAATTGGCTTTGAAAACAATGTTCCTAAATTATTAGTTCCCAGAATTAAATCAACATCCCTAAATCCAGTTGGGCGTTTGTTACTTTCAAATCCATGGATATCAATTAATAAAGAATGGTTGAAAGAATTTATATTATGAAAAATCAATTCTTTAATCTTTTTATGATAAAATTGATATATTTTTTGGGCCAGAGATGAATTTTGGATAAATGCTTTACTTTCTTTTCTATTTAAATCAATCTTATTCCTAGGAACATTTGAAATAATATAAGATGGATTTATTTCTTTAGAAATTTTTTTTTTTGAAATTTTTTTAATAAAATCAATTAATCTTTGTGTCAGCTCAATGGTACCTTTATCTATTCCCAATATTCCATTCAACCGTTTAGGAAGATTCTCACATTCTAACGAACCTCCATGTGGAACTGATAATATTAATGGAATTGTTCCTTTTTCAAATTTTATAAATTTTTCTAAACTCATTAATAAACAACTTAGTAATTAAAATAAAAAAAAGTTAAATAATTATAAAGTTAAATATCGCAATACCATGAAAACACTGAGCCAAAGCGCAAATCCTATAAAACCAAAGATATAATATCCCCAAGCATTCTTATCTTTCTCAAAGATTAAATAGGCAAAGAGCCAAGAACCAAGAGCCCCTACAGCACCCATTAAAATATCGGTGGTTATATTTTGCCAACTATCAGCCCGTCCTTCAAATTTCCAATCTAAAAAAAGAAAAACAGAATTTTCAATAATTTCCCAAATAATTACCACTACCATAGTAATGATAAATACAAACAGTAATGAAAATATTGGAACATTCCCTCTTTTCTTTGGTATAGTATAAAATAATGAAAAAAATAAAAAAAGTCCAACCCCGAAACATATATGACCAATCGAATAAAAATCAAACCATGAGATACCAACTTCTTCTATGGTTGTGGCTATCCAGTCATTGAATAACATATTATTTTCCCTATGTAATTTTATAATTTAATTTATTAATCACATAAAACTAATTTAAGTTTAAGGATGAAAAATTTGTCTCAGAATACTGCTTTTGTCGTTTATTATCATAAAAATAATATTTACAGTTTTAATGCTTTAATCGGAGCTTTAGAAACAGATCCATATTTTGACCAATTCCCAATATATTTTATCACAAAAAAAGATAAGCTTATTCATAGTTTAAAAGAAATAATTAATAAACACAAACTAGTTGTTATTGGAATATCCTTTTTTACTACACAGTTATGGGAAATTTATGATTTAATTACCATTTTAAAAAAAAAATACTCAAGAAATGTTATATTTTTAACAGGAGGGCCTCATCCAACAGGCGATCCTTTAGGTACGCTTAAATTAGGATTTGATATAGTTGTTGTAGGAGAAGGCGAAAAAACTATAATAGAGTTATTGAAAAAAATAGATATGAGAAAAGAACTTCTACAAATTAGAGGGATTGCATATTTAAATGAGTCGAATGAATACATTTTTACTGGTAAGCAAAACCCCATTAAACTAGATGATTATCCGCCATTCCCTGTAAAAAATGCTAAAGCAGGGGCAATAGAAATAACGAGAGGCTGTCCCTATGTCTGTTATTTTTGTCAAACACCATATATATTAGGCACAATTCCACGACACAGAAGCATTGATGTAGTTTGCAAATATGCTCAAGAATTAAAAAATCATTATGGAGATCTTACTGATATAAGATTCATCACTCCAAATGCTTTTTCATACTGTTCAACAGATGGTAAGACTTTAAACGTAAGCAAATTGGAAACCCTCCTTTCAAATATAAGAGAAATAATTGGTAAAAAAGGACGAATTTTTTTCGGTTCTTTTCCATCAGAAGTAAGACCTGAACATGTTACCAATGAAACCTTGAATTTAATTCTAAAATATGCTAATAACGATAATATTTCTATTGGAGCACAATCAGGAAGTCAAAAAGTTTTAGATTTATGTCATCGAGAACATACAGTAGATGATGTATATAATGCTGTAAATTTAACGATAAAATCAAGTCTAAAAATCAATGTAGACTTCATTTTTGGTCTTCCCGAAGAAAATGACAAAGATATTAAACTTACAATTAAAATGATGAAAGATTTATCACAAAAGGGTGCAAAAATACGTGCTCATTCTTTTATTCCCTTACCTCAAACTCCTTTTGAGAAAAAAAAAGCTAAGCCCCTTAGTGAAGTATATAAAAAGGAAATTAAAAGCTTAATTTCAAGAGGATCTGCTTTTGGAGATTGGAAACGGCAAGAAAGAATAGCACTTAAAATTGTTAGATATCTAAAAAATAAAGAGATAAATTGAAAATATTATTTAGCAATTTCGATGGAATCCTCATTAACAATAATAAAACCTTCTTTTTCTAATTGATTGATAATTTCCATTATTCTTTGACTTTTTA
>JBHLLE010000210.1:0-6588 GCA_048885945.1 Candidatus Hermodarchaeota archaeon
AAAATATCCTTAAAATTCAAAAAGTTCTGATTATTATGGAAGAAAACTCTAAAGATGTAAAAAGGAAAATATCTGTTGGTTTGATTTTATCAAATAATAATTTTAAAAAAAACCCTATTATCCCCGAAGAAGTTGCGAAAGAGATAATTGACAGCTCATATTATTTGCTAATTTTCATTTCTCGAGAAGATGTAGTAAAAATAAGTTGCTTTCCAACTAATACTGACAATATTAAAAAAGTCTTAATTCATCTAACGGAATTTTCTCCTGAGTTAGTTAAAGGAATCTCGACAGTTTTAAAAGAATTAAATCTTAGCGAACATATATTACATACAACAGGTTTATGCTATGAAATGGAAAATTGTTATTACGAAACATATTTAATAGGGGATAGTTTAGAGACAAATCAGATTTCTATTGACGCCATAAAAGAAAAATTTATGAAAATAGCAAAAGTTATGAATGTTATGGTTGAAGACATCCATAAATTTGATGGTTAAAGGATATTAAAAAAACTTTAATTACCCTCTTTAATAAGAATTTTACTAACCAATTATATTTAAGATGAAATGAATTATGAGTGATAAAAATTTACCACCTCCTCCTAAATTACCACCAAATAATTTAAAAATTGAAGATAATTTTTGCCTTTTTCATAAGGGACCCCTTAAAAAGAAAATCTATAAATGCCCTAATTGCAATACTAAATATTGTTTAGAATGCGCTAAAAAGGCTAAAGCTGAAGGAAAAAAATGTATCAAATGCAAACAATTAATATTCCTATAACCCCGTAATTTAATCATTACGATTTACATTACCTTGCACTAATTTTTAATTTTAACAATCGATCTCCAAGTCTTCCAGAAAATTAACCATAAAATAATAAAAATAAATAACGCTACTGCAAAAGTATAACCACCAATAAAAAGATCGTAGAAAATCATAAACGGAATTCCTGCAATCGAGAAACCAAAGATGTATCCATACCCCCAAAATCTATTTTTTATCCCAATAAGAACTCCGGGTAGTATAGTTGTGAAAATTACCGATAGGTAAGCCCAGATTTGCATGGAATCTAAAATAATTAACATATTAATCCAAGAAATAACGGCTCCTATAATAATAAATATAGCGGTACCCACATCAAAATGAAATTCAGGCTCCTCCTTTCCTAAGGGACTCACTTTTGTTTCGTTCTTACTTGCGCTCATAATAATTACAATATTCATTATTTCTTTATAGAATTAAAAATTTATCATTAAACATATATTTTAAATAGATTTAATCCAATTTTTATTTACTTCTATATATTACCAAATTAATAGATTTAAATATACGAATGTCTATATAATGTTTAAGATAAAAATTTAAATTCTATAAACTATATTAGATTAGTTATAATAGTCCATGAGGAGGCAAATAAAAAAAAACATGACTCCTGCCGCACCCTGGATTTTTGTCTTTTGGTTAGTGTATCTTTATACACTCTAATTTTGCCCTCCTCCCCCTATTTAATTTTTGACCTTGTAATTAGGTCTCGCAGGCAGGAGTCACCCTTTAATTATCATAAATCTTAAATTTTTACTTTTAAATCGTATTTTTTCTATTAGATAATTCCAAAAAAATTCAACATTTTAACTCGATTTTCTATTTATGATTGATTAGAAAAAGCTAATTGTTAAAATATTCGTAAATTTCCAATTTTAATGTTTCAAGTAAGCCCTTTTGAATTTTTTTAATAATATTACTAATCTTATTTTTCATTTGATTTGTTTTATATTTGAAGTTATTTTATTTAATCAAATAATTTTCTATATAAACAAGTATTCAATTTAAAGGTGCAATTTAATGACTGAAGAAGTAATTAGGAAAACGACTTCAATCTGTCCTGAATGTATGACTCAGATCCCAGCTGAGATTTATGTGGATCCTAAAACAAACTGGGTTATGATGCGCAAGCATTGTGACGAACATGGTGAATTTAAAGATAAAATTTCAATTGATCCAGAAGAGTATAAGTGGGCTCAAACATTTACAGACGAAATTGGTTCTACTGTAGATAATTCTACGAAGCCTGTATTTGTCTCTTCTGGTATAAAACCCATCAAAAACGGATGCCCTTACGATTGTGGTTTATGCGATAATCATCAATCTGCTCCGTGTATCTGTTTAATTGATGTCACTAATAAATGTAATTTAGCGTGCCCCATCTGCTTCGCTAATGCCAGCGCTAAAGGTTATGTAGTGGAACCTACTTTTGATCAAATCGTCCAGATTATGAAACATTTTCGATCAATGAAGCCCACTCCTGCCGTAATGTTACAATTGGCTGGTGGAGAACCAACAGTCAGGCCTGATTTGCCTGAAATTATCAGTAAAGGAAAAGAATTAGGTTTTACTGAAACCATGGTGTCAACCAATGGAGTAAGAATGGGCAAGTCTTACGAATATACTAAATCATTAGTAGACGCTGGAATGGACGCGGTCTATTTACAATTTGACGCAACTGACGATCCCGAAGTGTGGAAAAAAGTAAGGGGAGTTAATTTATGGCCCTTAAAGAAGAAAGTAATTGAAAATTGTCGTAAAGCTGGTTTTTACGGTGTTATGCTTGTTCCTACTGTTGCTAAAGGAGTTAATGACCATCAAATCGGAAATATTTTAGATTTTGCCAAAGAAAATTCTGATGTAGTATCAGGGGTCGTATTTCAACCTGTATCCTTGTGTGGTCGGATTAGTTTTGAAGAGTTAATGGACCTCAGATATACAACCTCAGACTTGAAACTAGCTATTAATGAGCATACTAACGGTGGAATAGAACGATTTTATCCCATTGCAACTACTGCTAAATTAACTAAATTATTAGCGTGGTTTGATGATATGCCCGAGTTCGGCATGACGAGCCACCAGGATTGCGGCTTCGCTACCATACTGGTTATCAATGACAACGGAGAATGGGAACCCATCGAGAATTTTTTTGACTCCGAAGGATTAATAAAATGGGCTAATACAGTATACGATCAAGTTCACGATCGGAAAGTACCGAAACCTACTGGGCTTTTGGGAAGCGTTAATCTGGAAGATTACGGAGGATTAGCAACTACAATAGGCAAATTTGTTGACGACATGACCAGTCTCGGTTACAAACAGATGATGAAGACCTACTTTTTCGCTGGACTACTTAGATATGTTAAAAATCCCTCAAAAATCCTGAAAAGCAAAACCTATCAATCTTTTGCTAGATTGGTGTTTGCTCCTAACTTAGCGTCTGCAGCGAACTTCCTACATACCAAAAACCTTATGATCTCTGCAATGCATTTCCAGGACGCATATAACTTCGATCTGAACAGAGTTAAGGCTTGCTTAGTGCATTACGGAGTAATAGATCCGGATAATCCAAATAAAGTTAGAGAGATTCCATTTTGCGCTATGAACACTGTACATCGCGAGAATATAGAGCGAGCTTTAGCTCTTGAGGGTGAAAAGACAGAAAAGCCGGAAGTTATCACAGAAAGAATCACAAGCTACATAGATTCAATTGAAAAATAATTTTTTTTCTACTTTATTTTTGTTTTTTACTCGTAATGAGCCTTTAATTTATTATTTTTTTTGATTATTTATTCAAAAAAATGTAGTTATGAGCAATTTTTCTTTTATCACTACCCGCAAGCATGTGAATATGTTTAATTGTTTTAAGAGATTCAAAACTAAAACTTTCTAAGGGTAGGTAAACAAGTTCCCTATTTTTAATCCCTGCCAACGAGTAGAAATATTTTCTGGGTGGTTTTTCTGCGATATAAAGAACATAACGCTCTTTTGAATAGAGGATTCCTGCCTTTAGTAGCCTTTCCGATTTTCCTTTTACATCTTTATAATTATAATCCATATAACTTCTAAAGACGGGTTCTATTCGATGGGGTGGAAAAATGGAAAGAATACCTCCAATTTCTACGTGCGATATCCCAGGGCCTATTAGATAATTACCAGGATGAGTTGTATACAGTGCAATATCGCTTTCTCTGTCGTGTTCTGCCCACCATGTAAATTTATAAGGATATTTCTCAACTTCGCCATCATCCTTATCAAAAATTACTATTAAAGTATCGATTCTACCTTGAATTTGTTGCTCGTTTTTTACATAAATTTTTTTTTTAAACGCCCAATTTCTTATCGTTTCTTTAATAGCAATGCCATCCATTAGAGTGGATTTAAACTCTTCGATTTTAACTCTTTTGTTTTTTAAATTCTTTATAGCTTTTTTTCTCAAGTACGCAAAATAATCTTCTTCAATAATGTCCTCGGGGGGCCATGAAACTGTATAATTTTTTCCTTTTTCCCATTCGTCTCTCCATTCGCCTTCATATTGTTCTTTAGGTCGTTTTTCTAATGGTACTTCTCTTTCGTTACCGTAAGAATAAGGATGATGTCTTCTTAATTTAATATACCTACCTGAAGGATCATACCCTCCTTCTATGCTAAGTTTCATAGTTTCGTATTTTTTGCTATCATCGTCAAAAGGGTATTTTGTGGCGATTTTGAATACTTTCCAAGCATAATCGTCGTCCACTATATTTTTAGACGAGATCAACAATTGCGTAAGGTTTGGTAAGAGTCTTCTTTCCGTGAGAGAAAGGTTTCGGGAATACTGGAATAAGGTTTTAAGCTTATGAAGATCAACAAATTCTTTATATTCTTCCTCATAGAGATATTTAGACTTTAGCAATATTTTTCTGACGTGATCTTTCTTATTATAGAGATCTAAGATTTTAAACAGCTCTTCAGGAGTGGAGAACTCTTCTAATTTTGTTTTCGAATAGGTATTTCTAAAATTAATCCACTTATATGTATTATAAGGTAATTCTTTCAAAAGGAATCTAGCATCTTCACTCTTTATATTGTAAATTTTTACAAATTCATAAGGCAGGAGATTGATATCTACCTCTTTGATATTATCTGGATTTTCTAAATAATATTGAATGTTTTCCCAATGAGCCATTCCTACGACAAATAGTATTCTATTATATAAAGGCATCATTCTTAGCAAATAACTTGCCATAAATTTTTCTCGTAAGATGTCTTTTTGAATAAAGTCGTTTTCTTTTTCGTTTTCGTCAATTTCCTGATCATTAAAAAATTCCTCTAAATTTACTTTATCTCTCAAACTAATTTTTTGCTCACTAAGATCCTTATTAATATATTCAGAAATTTTTTCATAAAATAATGGAAAACCTAATTTATTAATTGAATAATCGTCCGGAAGTTGAAAACTAGGGGGAGCGTAATCTTTAACAGAAAGATCTATAAATTCAATAGGAAAATTATACTCTAATCCAATACGTATTGCTTCTATTATGGAGTCCCCAGGATCAATGGGAACAAAATTTAATTTTTGGGGATTTAAAGTATCCGCGTACGCTATTAAAGATAAGTAAGGAAGTCTATTAATTCCCTCAATTACTTGCTCTCTTATGTTCCCTGGTAATTCAACGCAGATTACGTCAGGAAATACTATGAAGAAAGCTTTTCGAACCAATTTTGCAAATTCAAGTCTCGAGTGAAATGTAGGAATCACGTAAATATTTTTATATTTAATATAGGGAGTATTCTTATCCATTCAAATTCATTCTTGAGATAGTTATAATTTAAAATAATTAAAATTTCTTTTAAAATAAATTCTTAAGAATATAATCATAATCATAATATTTAAGTTAAAATTATTTTAATAAAAAAAAAGGAAATAAAAAAAAGTTAATTTAATTATTCCATTATTATTTTTAGCTGATATCAGATCCGCAACTAGGACAGAATTTAGCTCCCGGAGTTACTGAACTTCCACAATTAGGACAAAAATTAGGGGAGGCTCCTGGAGATGCTGGGGTTGGGGCAGGTACTGGTGCTGAAGGTTGAACAACAGTTTTAGCTGGGGCTCCAACCATGTTCTTAGTAGATGCTAATTTAAAGTAACCAATAATCCTCAAGATCTCTCCAATAAATGATAGAATTATTGTCATATCAAGAATAGTTGCATATTTACAGAGTTTTGACCCCTTATTTGCATTATAGCTTATATCCTGGGGAAACAATTGCGCGTTTGTTTCAAAAAACACTTGCATACCGCCCCATGCCATGTACCTTAAAATGCATCCTACGAGGATTAATGCTACCCCTATAATAATCAATACCCAGAGATCAAAAATAAAATACAATCCAATCTGCATAAACACTTGTCCGATGAATCTAATGATAGTTCCTAAGAGAAATCTAGGGGAAAAATCTAATAATTCCTTATTTGTAAGTATTTTACCTGCTCTCTTAACATTTCCTAGCACTAATAGAAAGAAAATGATAATAATTACGCTAAAGATAAGAGCAATGATTCCCACGATTGGAACAAAAGCGCCTACTATACCTAATATAAAACTAAGAAGGGTTAATATTGCAATTAAATTCATCCTATTGCCAAAATCAGTGAATTCCTTATTTAAGTCAGTATTTGACATTTTTTTCACATTTTTTATATTTTTAGCTAATTAAATAAATGTTCAAAATTTTTAGTAAACATATTGTTGAACAATATAAAATTATAGG
>JBHLLE010000211.1:0-6563 GCA_048885945.1 Candidatus Hermodarchaeota archaeon
AATAATTGGTGGTGGATTGCTAGGATTAGAACTAGCACGACAAATTAAAAATTGCAATTTAATTACTACTGTTGTAGAATTTTTTCCCAGATTATTACCACGACAATTAGATGTTGATTGTGGAGGAATGTTAAAAGAAGAAATAGAAAAGATGGGAATTAGCGTGGAATTGGATGCTGCTACTGAGGAGATCGTAGTCAATGACTCTATAAAAAAAATTAGAATTAAAGACGGGAGGGAAATTGAGGCTGATATTGTACTAATTCAAGCAGGAATAAGACCTACCATCGATTTAGCCAAAGAAGCGGGTGTAGAAACAAATCGGGGCATTATTGTTAATGAATACTTAGAGACGAGTATGGAAAATATCTATGCCGTTGGAGATTGCATAGAATTTAAAAGTCAAATTTGGGGTATCATTCCCGCCTGCTTAGAACAATCTAAAATTGTAGCTGGATCCGTATTAGGAAATAAAAATAATGAGTATGGAGGGACAGTTCCTAAAAATACTTTGAAAATTGTTGGAATAGATCTTACTTCAGTGGGAATTTATGACCCTTCTGATAAAGATCTTGTTGGTGCTGGCTGGGAAATCATGAAAAATATGGACGAAAAAGGAGGATGCTATAAAAAAATAGTACTAAAAGACCATAAATTGAAAGGTGCTATTTTATTTGGGGAAAAACACGCTATTCCTTATGTTAATAAAAATATTGATAAACCTATTCAGGAAGCTGAACTAAGAGAAGCTATAAATTTATATATTTGGAAATGTAAAAACTGTGGTGCAGAATACGATGATGCAAAAAAGGAGATATTGTTCAAAAATTTACCTAACGATTGGAAATGCCCTAAATGTAATAGTCCTAAATCTGAATTCGAGAAAAAAGATTATAAAAGTTAATTAAAATAGAATTAGTATTAAATTAGAAAAAGATGGTGTGTAGATATTCCATTATATAGATGCAAAAAATGTCAATTTCTTTATATAGACGATAAGAGAGACGTTCCATTTGAAGAATTAGACGAGAATTTTAAGTGTCCAAGATGTAAATGCTCTAAACGTATGTTTGAATGTATTGAACGGTAAATTTCAATCTTAAAACTCATTTTTCATTTTTTAGTTTCCGTAAAATGTCTTCTAATATATTTATAACATGTTCTTTGTATCCCATTTGTTCGGGATACTCGTAACTAAATGATTTCCAATGCGATCTTTTATGACCTATTTTAAATTTCACTCCATTCATTGATGTTTGATAAGAATTATTACTTATTTTTGTTGCAATTTGATCTGCTATGATATACCAATGAAATTGTGAATGGATTCCCGCTCCTGAATTCTGAGGAGCTACATTTGATCTAGTTTTTAAACTGTCAAATTTTATAGTCCATTTATCTGGAGCAATTTTAGTTTCAAGCCATTTACCATTTTTATAATTCCATAAATGAGATTTTCCAATTTCCATACCTGTGTAAGGTTTAGTTTTATACATTTTAAGAGTATCATACATTAAATCATATCACCTCAAAATTAAGATAACTTAGTACAATAATCATTTCTTTAATTTCAAAGGTAAGAGAGTATTAGTTTTTTATCAATTAATTATAAAAAAATCAAAAGAATATAAAATTAAAAAATTACACATTTTTTTTAAAGACACTTTTACCTCTAATTATCGTCTCAAGGACTTGGATGTCTTTTATTTGATCTGCTGGAACATCTAAAGGATTCTTATCTAAAATCACTAAATCTGCAAGTTTTCCAACTTCAATACTTCCTTTAATTCTTTCTTCAAATGCGGCATATGCACCATTAATTGTATAAGTTTTTAAGGCTTCCTCAACAGATAGACATTCATCAGTTATAAATCCATCTCTATTAACTAAAGCATGAATACCCCAAATTATATCTGGATCCTCCACTGGAAGATCAGAGCCCGACGCGCAAATAACTCCAGCATCCACTAATGATTTAAATGGATAAGTATATTTACTTCTAATGGGTCCGAGTCTATAATCTGCTAATTTTCTATCAGTGGTTATAAATGATGGTTGAATCGAAGTAATAAGTCCTAATTCTTGTATGTCCTTTATTACATCAGGTGTTAACAAAGAAGCATGCTCAATTCTATGACGATGATCTTCTTTTGGATGTTCCGTTAGAAGCCTCTTGTAAAGATTCACTAATTCTCGATTTCCTTTGTCTCCAATTGCATGAACTCCAATCTGATATCCTAAAGAATGAGCTTCTTTCATTTGATCGTAAAGATCATCCAAATTATCATACACGCAAATTCCGCTTTTATCTGGTTTGTCTAGGAAAGGTTCATGCATCCATGCAGTACAAGCTCCTAAAGAACCGTCGATATATAACTTAATTCCTTCTACTTTAAATTGACTATCTTCTTTTCCACCGTGTAAGGGTGGTTTTCTGATCCTTTTTAATTTTCTCGGCGTTTTGGTATATACAAAACTATACCAATTTTGATGTATTTTCTTTTGGATAGACTTCATAATAGGTATTTCAATCGCCCCAAGATCTCCTGCTTCTCCTCCAGCTCCTAAATGAATAATGCCATGAAGGGTGGTAATTCCTTTTTCAGCTAGATTTTGGAATGCCTTGATTGCAGCTTTTTCCAATTGTTCTTGAGTTGGAAGAGTATAATTCTTAATAAAGATTTGATTAGCTTTTTCAGTTATTATACCGTTTAATTCTCCTTTTTCATTTTTTCTATACTCACAGCCTTCTGGGGGGATGCTATTTTCATCAATTCCCTCAATCTCTAATACCTTGCTATTTACAATTCCAATATGTAAATCAAATCTTAAAATAATAACGGGATTATTAGGACAAATTTTATCAAGCCCCCATTTATCAGGTAATTTATTCATGTCCTCGAAATTTAATTCATTGTAATTTAATCCAAAAATCCATTCTCCTGGTTTTTTTTTATCGGCATTATCTCTCAATACTTTTTTAAATTCCTTGTAACTTTTGATATTTTGCAAATTAAGAATGATCAAGAAAAACACATAGGGGATAGGATGACAATGACAATCATGAAAACCAGGAAGCATCGTGTTATTCTCTAAATCAATTAATTCATAGTCTGATCTTAAATCATTTTTTACATTTTCCAAATCTCCAACTGAGACAACCTTCTCTCCTTCTATTCCCACAGCTTCTAAATAAGGTTGATGTTCATTCATGGTTATGATGGAACCATTATAAAACAACTTTTTTACCATACTATAACATCTTTTTTTTTCCTTTTTTAATAATGATAAATAAAATATTCCAAAAGTTTAATAGACGGATTTAGTGATTCTCTATATTTTTTTTAAAGACAGTTTTACCTCTAATCATTGTTTCTAAGACTTGAATATTTTTAATCTCATCAATTGGTGTTTCTAATGGATTCTTATCTAAAATAACAAAATCTGCTAATTTACCTTTCTCTATACTTCCTTTGATATCTTCTTCAAATGAGGCGTATGCTCCGTTAATTGTATAAATCTTTAATGCATCTTTAATTGATATACATTGTTCTGGAACAAATCCATTCCTGGTAACTAAAGCATGTAGCCCCATAATAACTGAAGAGTCTTCCACGGGACAATCAGATCCTCCCGCAATTATTATTCCTGCATCTATAAGTGATTTATATGGATAAGTATATTTGCATCGTTCTTTTCCAATTCTTTTTTCAAGATAATCATATTCGGAATTAATAAATGCGGGTTGGCAAGAGCCAATGAGTCCTAAATCTTTCATATCTTTTATTACATCAGGAGTTAGGATAGATGCATGTTCAATTCTATGTCTGTGATCTTCTCTGGGGGATTCTAATAAGAGTTTTTTATATAAATCTACTAAAATTCTATTCGCTTTATCACCAATAGCGTGAATTGCTATTTGAAATCCAAGATTATGAGCTTCTTTCATTCTTTCATATAGTTCTTGCTCATCGATTACTAAAAATCCTTTATTATTTGATTGGTCTGCGAATGGTTCAAATAGATATGCTGAAGAAGAGCCAAATGTTCCATCGAACCAACTTTTAAGCCCTCCAACTTTAATTTTCCCATATTTATTACCACTATCTAATGGAGGTTTTTTAATTTTTTTTAATCTTTTCGGTCTTGCTGTATATATTAAACAATATACATTTTGTAATATTAACTCTTCAATTGATTGCAGCAATGGAATGGCTATACCCCCCAAACCTTCTACGCCTCCTTTTCTATCGTGCTCAAGAAGGGTATGTACAGAAGTTATTCCCTTTTTTGCTAAATCTTTAAAAGCCCTCGATGCTGCATTTGTTAATACTTCTTTATCTGGTAAGGTGTACTTTGACATCATAAGATTCGTAGCATTTTCAACTAAAATTCCTGTAATTTTTCCATCTTTTTTTTGTATTGTTCCTCCTTCAGGTGCTTCTGTGTTGATGTCTATACCAGCTAATTCTAAGGCTCTTGTATTAGCAATTCCTAAATGAACGTCATGTCTTAATAAAAAAACAGGGTTATCAGGACTTACTTGATCCAAATCCCAGCGCGTCGGTAATACTCTTTCGTTAGGATTAAAAAATTTTTGTTCGTCCAAATTTAACCCTAATATAAATTCTCCTTTTTTTTTTTGTTTAATAGTGCTTTTTAATAGATCTTGAATTTCTTTAAGACTTTTAATATTTGATAAATTCAAGTTAAAATAATAAAATAAATTACCTACAACATGAATATGGGAATCAATAAATCCAGGTAAGAGTGTTTTACCTTTCAAATCTATAACGATATATTTGTCCCCCATTATTTCTTTAACAACTTCAAGATTACCTACAGATGTTATTAATTCTCCTTGAAAACCTACTGCTTCGACTAATGGTTGATTATCATTCATAGTGATAATAGGTCCACCAGAGATTATCCATTTTTCAGTATTAGCATTCATATATAATTCCTTAATTTACGATAGATAAATAGATATTTAAAAAAATAAAAAATAAAAATTAAGGTTTAAGATTATATTACTAAAGCTTCCTCGGGAATTGTCTTACAAATTTCATTAAGATCAATACCTTTCTTTAGCAACCATTTCTTTCTGACGAAGTAATATAGGATAGCACAACCATAAAATATAACCGATATAATTACTGCCATTGGTGAGATAAAAGCCATTAGTAAAATTGAAAGTATAGCGTACGCTAAATTGAATATAACAAATAGTATCAATACATTTCGTTTTAAATGAAATTTAGATTTCTTAAATAAATCGGGATATTTTTTTTCTAATCTAATTGGAAAATATGCGATAAGCATTCCAGCAATAGACCCTGTGAACGAGGTAACAATTGAGAGATCAATTATACTTGCTTGAAATACTAAAAGAATCAGTGCTCCAAGAATAAATATCGATATTGAATAATGAGGGGTTTTATACTTTTTGTTTATTTTCGATATAAAAGTAGGTAACATATGATCCCTCGCAGCACTAAAAAGATTTCTTGAATAAGCTAAGAGAATCGCGTGAATTGTAGACGCAATTGCGATTAGGATTAGAACGTTTAAGAATAGCAATATCCAAGAGGGAAAAAATAAAGCCGCAACGTCAATTACTGTGCCTTGTGTTTCTCCTAGTGTTTTCCAATCCATTACTCCTGTCATAACGATTGCTATCAAAATATATACGGTACATATCATAATAAAACTGATTGTGAGTGCTAATGGGATATTCTTTCTGGGATTTTTAATCTCACCACCTATCTCAGTAACGGATGTATATCCTTGATAGGAAAAGTTTAAGATTACAGCACCTATTAAAATCCCGATTATTCCAGTTGGAAAAAGACCACCAGATCCTTCACCTCTCAGGTTCGAAAATTTAACATTAGGTAATCCAAAGATAATTATTAGGACAATTACTAAGAAATCCCCAAATAAAGCCAGAAGTAATTGTACACTGCTAGTGAATTTAATGCCAAAGATATTTACAATCCAAAATATGACTAATATTAAAATCGCCATGATTAAAAAGGAGTTAGGAATAAATAACTCGAAATATATCCCAAATCCCAAAGCTACTAAAGCTAAACCTCCCATCACATTTAGCATAACTGTGGCTACAACAATCATGCCTATTAAGGGGCTTCCTAATCTTGAGCTATAAACCCAAGCGCCTCCACTTACAGGAAAAGCTGATGCAACATACGCGAGAATAACTGCGTTAATGATAGCAGGTATGGCTGCTAATACAAATGCTAACCATAAGGCTGGTCCCGTTATTCCTGCAGTTATACCCGATTGAATAAGAACCCCTACACCTACTACATATCCAAATATGAAGAAAACAACAGTCCATAATCCTAATTCCCGTTGTAATTTTGTTTCCTCGTTGTTAACACTTTTATCCATATGTTTTAATCATCCTCTAAAATTATAAGTCTTATATCAAGAACTTTATATGATTAAAAAATATAATTATTTTGGAATATCAATATCAAATTCTTATTTAAGGTAATTCTATTAAGAAAGTTAGATATTTTAAAAAAAAATCAAAATTA
>JBHLLE010000212.1:0-6158 GCA_048885945.1 Candidatus Hermodarchaeota archaeon
AGACCACGATAAAATTCAGACCTTAATATCCCTGGATTTGCTAAACCATAATTTCTAGTTGCTGATATTTTATTTTTATCTCGATCCAATATTCCTTTTATTGGCAAATAGTTTGAAGCGTGATTAGAACGAAAAATACAGTTTGCATTTTTATTTTTAAAATTAATATTTTCAATAAAAATTTTTAATTCCTTTAAAATTCCCGTCGAATCCATTTCTTTAAATTCTCCTTTCATTTTCTTTTCAAAGATTATTGTACCCGGTGGTATCATTAAAGATAGAAACGCGATATACCAGATTCTTTCATCGTCAGGACATATTTTATTCACTAAATCGGCAGATTCACTAGCATGCATTTTTGACATCTTGTCATTATTAGCTCCCCCTAATCCATTAATAAACGTTGCAGATAATGTAATATTAGCTTTCATTAATTTTTTTGATGCTTCAATAAAATTATTTTTTGTAGCGTGTTTATTTACATTTTCAAGTAACTTATCATAACCAGATTCAAATCCAACATAGGCAATTTTTAGGCCAGCATCAGATAAGGTTTTTAATTGTTCCTCTGTTTTTTTTAAAATATCTTTTGCGTGAGCATATACACCACATCTTTCCAATTTAGGAAATATTTTCATTGCATAGGATGTAACTTCTAGGAGTTTGTCTGTGGGTGTAACCATTGCGTTCCCATCTAAAAAAAAGATTCTTTTTACGTATTCTCCATATTTCTTCTTTGCTATATCTAAATCCTTTTTAACCTCATCAAGATTTCTTACTACAAATTGTTTTCGTAAATTAGACATACAAAAATCGCATTTAAACGTACAACCTTCGGTAAGTTGTATTAACAATGAATTAGCTTCTGAAGGGGGTCTAAAAACAGGTTCACAATAATAGATTCTTTCTTGTTTGGTCATAATTTAAATAAATAAAAAAGAATTTAAATGGAATCAATTTCTCCTTTGATATATTTTTCTTCTTTTTCTTCGTCAACATCGTCGGGTCTTTTTGAGCAAGCTTTTATATGCCGACCAAGCCTTTGATAAGGTTTCCCACAATAAGGACAGGCTGTTCCTTCTTTTTTAGTTGTATCTGAAGTTGTACCTGGAGCCTTTTTCTTTTTCTTTTTCTTTTTCGGTCTTGAAGGTAAGTAATCTCTTACATCAACATCTTCAGGGGCAAATTCACATTCTCTTAAATGAGACGCAAGATCATCAAATAATTCCCCACAGAATGGACATTCCACCTCTGCGAATTCTTCACCTTCTTCAAGCTCGGCTTTACCCGCTTTTCTTTTCTCGAATTTTAACGGAATTTCCTCTTCTTCTTCTTCAAATTCATCGATTGATAAGTCAACATCTTCCATCATCTCAATATCTTCGATGTCGAATTCTTCTAATTCTCTTTCCTTAATCTTCTTTTCCGCTACTTTTTTACTTTCTGCAAATATATCAGAGATAGCCACATTAGATTGAGGCTTATAAAAGTCGCAGACTTGGCACACGTATGCTCTTGTACCAAGAACTAAATCTCTTTTGGGGCAATAACATAAAGGTTGTAAACTATTTGAAATGTCACCTTTGGACTGAAGATGTCCACATGCGTATTTTCGAGAATATTTAACTTTTTGTTTTCTTCGAGGCATAAGTGTTTTTTCTCTGTTTTTTTCTCTCTAAAAAAAAGTAAGTTAAATAATATTCCATAAAATTTAATTTTTATCATTTATGGTAGTTTAAGGAGTTAATCAATAAGGTTTAATTTAATACTTAAAGATTTAATTGTATAGAATCAAGGTCTTTTCTAATTTTTTCTTTTTCATCCAAATTTTCAATATTAGGTATTAGGTCTTTAACTATGTCTTTAATTTTATTAATTTTTTTTGATAAAATTTCTGGCTTATTCCATAATTCTTTTCTTAAAGGATTTCCTTTTACTAATGCTTCGTTATAGCTTTTAATAGCTTGGTTAAAGAATAAACAGGCATTATAAGATTTATCTAACTTTATTTGGTATGCGTTTCCTATCTTTTGATAACATTTACCAGCTCCCGCATAATCTCCTACTTCTTCGAAGATAATTGAAGCCTTTTGAATTTCTTTTAAAGCACTTTCTAAATTATCAAGATCCCCTTTAATTAATGAAAATTCTCCATTTAAATAGTTAGCCTCCGCTTTATAAAATTGATTATTATATTTTTGAGCTAAACTAAATAATTCATTAATAAATTCCTCTGCTAACACTTCATGACTAGTAGATATGCAATATTCTGAAAGATTTCTAAGTAATTCAAGCACTCGATCGTACTCGTTAAGCTTCTTATATATCTTTATGCCTTGTCGATATTTTTCAACCCCCATAAATTCATCTTTTTGTTTAAACGCTAAATTACCTTCATATATGGACTTTTCGGCATCTTCCCTTAATTTAGAATTTTTCTCGCTTTTTTTACTAATTTCACCATAGAAGAAGTCATCTACATCAAATATAATATTGTCAGCCATAGGGATATTATTTAGATCTTCTTTTTTTACACCTTTATTTCTCTTGCTTGCCTTACCCGAATCAGATTTCTTTGTCTTTTTATTTTCTCCGTAAGCAGATTGTAATGGTTTACCCTCAGAAACTAATGCTGAAAGCTCTGAAAGAACGTTTGCAAAGAAAAATTTGTTTAGACCGTCGATTATATAATCTACTTTATGATAATTAGAATCAAATTCAGAATCATTGGCATCCATATTAAGATCCGTTATTCGATAAATTTCAAAGCCAGTATCATATTTTGTAATATAGTGTTCAGTCCCTTCCTCAGATACAATTTTCTCCTCTCTTTTTTTTCCTAAAAGCGTGTGATCAAAAACTAATCCAATTCCATCTTTATGAGTTTGGAAAAAAAGCTGGTTTACCAAGTCGATATACGAAAAAAAAAGCCCTAATCCCGGATGAGAATGGAACCATCCTACAATATAATATTTTTTTTTTTCTTTATATAAATCATTATCAATTTTTTCAATAAATCCATAATGTCTTTCATCTAGCTTTACATCTGTTTCATGACCAAAAGTTAAGGCTTCCGCTCTCTCAACATAAACGAAATCATCATCAGAATATCCAATTAACACCCCATATACTTCTTTCCAGTTTTTTGGAGGTAATGCACTATTGGCATATCTACTAGCATATAAAATAATCGTTTTGTATGCTTCCGCTTTAATAACGACTGGTTTAATTACCTTTTCTACTGATTCGGCCTCCTCAAAATCTTCTTTCTTCTTTATGAGCTCTTTTTTGTTGGTCTTGGAATTATCTGAATTTTCAGATTTTTCAAACTCTTTTGTCATTTTACTCTTATCATTTTATTATAACTAAAATATATGAATATACTCTAAAATAATATAAAACTTTACTAATTAAAATTATGCGTTAAAAATTATTAAAAAAAGCATTGTTATTTATTTCATTGAATCATTTAATTCCATTTTTAGTGCTTTCTCTGCCAAATTTAAAACAGTTTTAGCGAATGGCAAGTCGGAGATAAGTTCTAACGCTTTTTTTGTTGCCTTAACTGCCTTTTTAAATTTTTTTTTCTTATAATAAGCAGATCCCAGGTTAGTCCAGGCTGTTTCATCTTTGGGATTTAGTTTTAAAGCATTTTTGCAAGCGTTAATCGTCTCATCAAATTCTTCTTTTTCTATATATGCATAGCTCAACTCTGTCCACGCTATGGATAAATTAGGATCAATTTGGATTGCCTTTTCTAGATTTTTTATTGCATTATTATAATCTCCTAATTCATTGTAGATAAATCCCAAATTATGTAATATTAGAGCATTAGATGGATCTAAATTTCTCGCTTGTGAATACGCATTGATAGATCCTTCAAAATTACCATTATTGTAGTAAGTTTGAGCAAGAATGATCCAACTATTAATATTATTTGGATTATTTTTAAGGATTTCTTTTAATTTGTTAATTTCCTCTTCCATTTATTACCCTTCGATTTATTCATTCAACTAAAAAGTATAAGGTCATATTAAAAAGTTTAAAGAATTCCCTTTCTTTTAAACATTTTAATATCCTCATCAGTGTAATTAAGAGATTTTAAAATTTCTTTTGTATGTTGCCCTACTTTTGGAGCTAAATTTCGGATCTTTAGAGGTGTTCTTGATAACTTTATTGGAGAGGCAACATTTTGAACTTCACTAAATTTATGATGAGGTAATTTCACTACCATATTTCGCGCTTTAATTTGAGGGTCTTCACAAGCTTCAGCAAATGAATGTATTGGCATAGTACACGCATCTAAGTTTATAAAAATTTCCATCCATTCCTTTTGAGTTTTTTTGAGAAATTCTTTTTCAAGTTCTTGAAAAACATATTCTTTTTCTTCACCTTGAGCCATTTGTTTAAGGACTAGATCTTCTCGATTAAGACCTTTGCATAAATCTCGCCAAAATTTTACTTCAATCGCTCCAACAGAGAGATATTTCTTATCTTTAGTCATATAAGTTGAATAAAACGGGAAATCACCATGTAAAATATTCTCGTTTTTAATACCCTCGTTTAAATTCTCTGAAAAATGGAATGCTGCAGCCATTGGCATGAAAGAAAATACTATATCCGTCATAGAGAGATCAATATACTGCCCTTTTCTTCCAGGATTTTTCTCTCTTTCAATTATTGCACCGAGAATACCAATTGCTGTAACTAAACCCCCTCCAACATCAGCAGCCTGTATTCCTGGAACGAGTGGTTTTCTATTTTTATTTTCTTGACCAAAAACATTTCGTGGTTTATTTAAATTTAACATTCCACAAATTCCCACATAATTTAAATCATGACCCGCGACTTGTTCATATGGTCCATACTGACCATAACCCGTTAATGAACAACAAATAATTGACGGATTTATGGAACTTAAAGTATTATAATCTATTTTCAATTTTTCTATTACTTTTGGTCGAAACGTATCTAAAACCACGTCAGCCTGTTTTACTAATTCGTAAAAAATTTGCAATGCTTTTTCTTTTTTGAGATTTAGTGTTATTGATTTCTTATTCCTCATAATAACTGAATTAAAAGCACTTTCACGATATCTCCCTTTTTGAAAAAATGGAGGAGGACTCGCGTATGGAAATTTGGGATCTTCCACTCGAATAACATTTGCTCCCAAATCTGCAAGAATCATGCTACAATAAGGACCTGGTAACATTCTTGTCAGATCTAATATGGTAATACCTTCTAGGGGTAGACTCATGATAATTAAAAAGTTAAGTGTAAAATAAAACTTTTTATTATTTGATTTTAAGTCTATTAATTAGGATTCTTCGTCTAAATTCCGATTGATAAATTCCAAATTATCTTGTTGAATTTGAATCCAGTCCTGATTATTCAATTTTTTAGCTAAGCTTAACGCTTTTTCACAGAATATTTTAGCATTTGAATAATCTTGTAGAGAAACGGCACAAGCTCCCAAAGATCCCAAAGTATTTAATAAACCTTCGAAATCGTTTAACTCTTTGTAAAGTTCTAATAAATCACCAAATGTAGTAATTGCATCAGTATATTTAGATTGGTCCATTAGATTAAGACCAATTTCGAGTTGTAAAACCGCAGTTTCTTCTTTATTATTAAGCTCTATAGCAAGTTTTAAAGCTGTTTCGTAATACTCTAAAGCAGAATTCAAATCATTTGACTTTCGATAACTATCTGCTATATCTCTTAATACAATTAATTCTTCTTCTCTCCGTCCTAATTTTATTTCTAATTGTAATACAGATTTAAAGGTCTCTATTGCTTTTTCAAATCTTTCCAATTCAGAATAGATTATCCCTAAATTATAGACATAATTTGCTTGAGATGTTAAATCAATAGATTCTTCAGCAAGATTTATTGCTCTTGTATATAGAGAAATTGCATCATCAAATTTTCCTAATTCATAATTAACTTCTGCTAAATGATAAAGAGATCCTTGCATATATTTTTTAGAATTAACTTTTTTCGCTGTATTATAGGCGGTTTGAAAATTTAACAGAGCTGAATTTAAATCATTATTTTTTAAGTATAATTTACCCATTTGAATTTGATGTTCTGATCTCGATATCTTATCTTCCAATTTATCATCTATTTCTAAAGCTTTTTTCACCCATTCAAATGCT
>JBHLLE010000212.1:6168-6511 GCA_048885945.1 Candidatus Hermodarchaeota archaeon
TTCTGGAGTTTTACAAGTCCATTTTGTATCGGCGGCTAATAAATGTGCTCTAAAATTATCTTCTTCTTCACAGAGATCCCCTAAATTAATATAAATAATTTTCATGTTTTCTAAGTCTTCAAATTTTTTAGCAATAATCAAAGCCTTATTATAGGTTTCATGAGCTTTTGAATACATCTTTTTATCTTTATAAACTATGGCAATGTTATTAAGAATTGATATTTTTGATGATAGATTTCCTAATTCTTCCACGATCTTAAGTGCTTCTTGATAATAGGTGAAACCCTTATTAATCTCATTAAGTTTTAAGTGATATAACGATCCAATATGAGTTAAACGTATA
>JBHLLE010000213.1:0-5868 GCA_048885945.1 Candidatus Hermodarchaeota archaeon
TATCGTATAGCACTAAAGCACCAGAAGCTCCAGAAACATAAGAAGGGAACAAGATTCTAAATTTTTTCTCTCCAGCAAAATCCCACAAGTTTAAGAGTATCTCAACATCATCTACTACAATCTTTTTAGTTTCAAAATCTACTCCAATCGTACTTAGCGTTGACGTATCAAACTTTCCCGTAGAATATCTTCTCAAGAGAGAGGTTTTTCCCACGTCTTTTGAACCTGCGATTATTACTTTAAATTTAATCATTGAGAAAATAGCACCAATTAATAAATAATAATGTATGAAATGTATAAGATTATATTATTTTATAATTGTTTTGTTTAAAAATATTTAATCATTTAATATTTGAATTTATATTAATCAAAAACGAGAAAAAGGCTCTATTTTTTTTTTAACGCTTTAATCACGTTAAATATTTGATCAAGAGCTTGTTTTAGCGTAGATCTTGGACACGCGATATTTATTCTCTCAAAACCCCTTCCATTTCTTCCAAAAAGCCACCCCTCAAATAGTGCTACTTTTGCTTTATCAAATAAAACATTACTAAGTTCGTTAACGCTAAAACCTAATTTTCGGAAATCTAACCATACTAAATATGTTCCTTCAGGTTCAATAACCTTAATTTCAGGCAATTTTTTTTTAATGTAATCTTTTAAAAACTCTAAATTGGTTTGTATATATTTAATGACATCGTCCAGCCAACCTTCACACTCATTATATGCTGCTTCCAAGGCAGTTGATGCAAAACAGTTAGGTTCCGTAATATGATTTTGTTGCCTTATTTTACTAAAACTATTACGTAATTTCGAGTTTGGAATTATGATGTTAGCAACTTTTAAACTAGGTATGTTAAACGACTTACTTGGCGATGTACAGGTAATAGAATTTTGAGCAAACTCGTTGCAAATTGAAGCAAATGGTATGTGTTTATTATTAGGGTATACAAAATCACAATGTATCTCGTCTGATATAACTAGAATTTGGTTATCCAAACAAATTTCTCCTAAGGTTGTTAATTCCTTTTTTGTCCACACTCTACCCGACGGATTATGAGGGTTACATAAAATTAGAAATCTAGCTTTTGGATCTTTTACCTTCTTTCTCAAATCCTTAAAGTCTATCTCATAGCGCCCATCAATCAATTTCAAGGGATTTAAAAGCCTACTTCGGCTGTTTGTCCTTATCACGCTAAAGAATGGGGGATACGCAGGTGTTTGAAGTAATATTTTATCTCCTGGCTCGCTAAAAGCTTGAATTGAAAAACTTAGCCCGGGGAGCACTCCAGGAGTAAAAAATATCCAATTTTTTTCTATAGTCCAACTATGTCGCCGTTTAAACCAATTAATCACTGCATCATAATATTCGTGAGAGAGATAAGAATAACCAAATACTCTATGTTTAGCACGACGAATAATAGCTTGAGTTATGGGATCTTGTGATTAAAAATCCATATCCGCAACCCATAGAGGTAACAAGTCTGAATTATTAAAAATCTGATTGACTTTTTCCCATTTTACTGAATTAGTGTTTAGACGGTTGATTATTTCGTCAAAATTATATTTCTTCACATTCATAGTAACTCTAATTATTAATCAGAAAGAGAACATATAACTTTTAAACTTAGATAGATATACAATTGCCAGATTTGTAAAAAACTTTAATACTCTACAAAAAATAATCTTAACAGAAAGAATTAATTATTTTCCTTGTATTTATATCTACTAATTTTATATATTTCTTGAGAAATTTTTTTTCCGATATTCTCAATTTGCATTAAATCTCCTACATCTGCATTTAATACATTTTGTAGCGTTTTCAATTCGCTTAAGAGATTTTTCGCTCTAAGAGAATTGACTCCGGGAATACCGGATATTATATACTCTAACAAATTAGAATAATCAATTGGAGCTTTTTCAAATCTCAATTTAATTGAGCCTTTTGTCTTACTTTGTTCTTTTTTTGCCAAATGATATAAAAACTTCGCAGTTTCTATAGGATCTGTCGTTCTGTAAATTGTAATGCCTAAATTTAAAATAATTGAAGTAATTGCTCCATAAATAGCATTTTCATTGACGTTTGAATTTATAAACGGATCCCCTTCTAAAATTAGTATTGCTCTTTGAAAATTTTCTTTTAATCTAAATAATTCATCAAAAAGTCTTCCATCTTTTATTGAATCGTTAAGATCTTGACTGCTTTTTCTCTCAATTCCACATCTTTCAGACACGATATAGTCCGCAACCATTAATTGTTCTAACCTAATCTTTACTCCCATTAAAGAAAGATTTCGAACGACAGCAGAAGCTGTTTCTCGATTATCGCAAATAATCTCGTAATTATCAGCATTTTGTATTTTTTGTACAGATTCAGAATGAATTTCAGTATCATATTCTTCTTGTACGTTTCTATTGGAATCCTCTTTAGTTTCTGAATTAACTTCCTCAGTTAATTTATCGTCAGAAATAAAATTTAACAGATTTTTCTGTTGTTTGGAATTGGATTGATTTTCTGAATTTCTAATTTTTTGTAGGCTTTCCTTCATATTTTTTTCTTTTTTCTTCTCAGCCCAGTAATATCCCTCGTCCCTTGTACCTACTGCCATCAATACGAAGACTTTTCCTTCTTTTTTTCTTCCCGTGCGGCCTCTTCTTTGAATAGACCGAATAGCACTGGGTACTACATCATAAAACACAACAAGATCACATTCTGCGATATCTAATCCTTCTTCCGCAACGCTCGTTCCAATTAACGTGTTATAAATACCTTCTTTAAACTCTTGAAGTAATTGTATTTGTTCTTTTTGGGTTAATCCTTTGTCTTTACCTTTATTTGCTTGTCCTATAAATTTGTGTGCTTTTATTAATTCGTCATTTTTAAAATATTTAACAATATTATTTACAGAATCTCTAAAATGACAAAACACTAAAACTCGTGAAGTAGAATTGTCATTTAGTTGATCAGATAATAATTGTTTTAATTTTGTTAATTTGGGGTGAACAATTCCTTTTGAATGAATATTATTAGCTAATTCAATGATGCGTTTTATATCGCTGTCAGCAAAAAGTTCCTTTAGAGATTTATTTGCTGTATTTTTTTTTATTTTATCAATATTTTTTTCGATATAATTCTTTAACGCGTTAACTCCTTGAGTTTCGATTAATTCTGACATATGGGATAATCTAATCGCATTCGCAGCCAATTTTTTAGCAGTAAACATTTGAAATTTTTCTGAATCGTCTTGAGCGATTGAAATTCGCTTGTTTATAATTTTGTTTAAACCGAGAAGTTCTTTCCTGGAAATCTTATTAACATCATAGGTATTAAGTAAATCATTTTCCTTCATCCACTTGTAAGTAGATTTTAATTTATTAGTTAAAATATTCTTTATATCTAAAAATTCGCTCGGAAGCTTAATTTTAATCCATTCATTGTCTACATTATGAATATAAGGTTTAACATCTTCGTCTTTTTCGGTCCTAATTTCCACATGATCAATAAATAAATTTTGTTTTATTTCGTTAATTTTTTCTTCAGTTGAGCCAGGGCTAGCAGTAAGACCTAGGATTTGGGGATTTCTACCCTCATGAGTATACTTTTTAGCAATAAAACAATACGCATAATCTCCTATTGCTCGGTGACATTCGTCAAAAATTATCAACGAGACGTTCTTAATTGGATATAAGTTTGAAATTATGTCGTTTTGAAGTACTTGAGGAGTCATAAAGGCAACTTTAGTATCTTCCCATAGCTCTTTTCTCTTTTCAGGGGATGTTGTACCTGTAATAGATTTTAAAGAATCTTCTGGTAAAGTTGTAAGAGTTAAAAACGAGTTGTAATGCTGTTCCACTAAAGGTTTGGTGGGAGCAAGAAATACTAATTTCGAATTTGGGTCATCAGTTAATTTTTGTACAGCAAGCATAACTGCGATTATTGTCTTTCCTAAACCAGTAGGAATTACAACTAAGCTATTGTGCTTCATACAACTAATAAAGATCTTTTCTTGGTATTCGCGCCTTATTACTGTATTTTCTTTAATTAGAGGATGAGTAATAAAAGATTTACTTTTTAGAACAAAAACCACCAGAATTTATTAATATGTTTAGACTAATAAGTTAATAATATTAAGAGTTTATTTAAAGTACAAGACTCTATAAAATACTTAAAAAATACTTAGATTCTTAAACTATTTTAATAATATTTTAATAAAACTAAATTCTGCTTTTCAATTTGGAATTAGAAATATGAAGGATTTAAGGAAATTTTTTAAATCCTAAGAAATAATAAAATTAAAATAGTTAAATTTTAAAAATTGAGTGCGCGGAGGGGGAAATGTTCCTTCAATAAGAATTTTGTGGAAGTTTGAACCCCCGATCTACACGGTGTGAGCGTTTGACGTTCTTTATTTCAATATATAAAAAAAGTCGTCATACCACTAGACCATCCACGCGAAATTAAGTATAATAATTCTATATTGGGATAGAATAGCTTAAATTAAAAATTTATCCAATACATTAAAAGAACAAAGAGAGTTATTTTTATCAAATTTTAGATTTTTAAAGGGTAATCTAACTCCAGTTTGTTTAAAAAATTGTTTTAAAATTTCTTTTTCAAAAAAATTCCTTGTCTTGAATATAAAACCATCTTTTGCTTTTAGTCTTATTAATACAACATTTTCACATTTTGAATAAAAATTTTTTTTGTTATCATTTTTCTGTTGTCTTTTGAATATTAATTCAGTTTTATGATATCCATTTGGAAAAAAATCATGCTGAATTCCATCATACTCAAAAGCCACTAAATATACTTTTCCATTTATTAATACATTTCTATTGAATCCATCAAATTTTAGATTTCCCCCTTTTTTAATAGGAATACCAAGAGCATCAATTAACTTAGTTTGAGGAAACTTACATTCAAAAATTGCTTGCATTATTAGCCTCATTGATTTTTCACATTTATACTCATGACAGATGGGACACCAATAATTATAATGTATAAGATATCGAGCTCGTGCTTTCCATTTATGTCCTTTCTTATCTTTTAAAATAACAGTCCGTTCAGAAGGATATAGTTTCATAGCATTAAATTCTTGCTTTGTCGTGATGAGTATGCCTCCATTTTTCTGAATATAATTTTTAATTCTCTCATATGTTACTTTTCTAGATAAAGCGCATTTTGATGACCAAATTTCATCATATATTTCTTCTGAAATGCTTCCATACCTTTGTTTTAAAAATTCCTTTACCCAATTAATTATTGTAATCTTGCTCGATCCAATTTTTTTTGTAATTTCATTAATTCCATAGATTTTATCAAGGTTTAATGGATAATTTTTTAATTGATCTTTAATCATGATTAGAAATTTATGCTTTCTGTTTTGAATATATTTTGTTCTATGAAGTCGAGGAGTAATTACTTTAGGAACGATTCTATTATTAGAAAAGCGAACTTTATATAATTTTTCAAAAGCAATTTTAATTTTTTTAAAATTATGTAATTTATCTTGAAAATTAGAGACTCTTGTATAAAATTCATTTAATTTTTCAATTGATATTAATCTATGTAACGATTTAGAGTAATAATTAATATGTCTTGCTCTTAAACTAGTTAAAATTGACTTAAAACCAAAAATTAGCATTGAAACCTTTTCGATTCCATTTAAATCACTCAAATCCTTATTTGATGTTGGTATTATTTGCTGTTCAAAAGATTCTCTTAAAATTTTTATTAATTCATCCCATACTTTAATTAAATCAGTTTTAGTATTAAGATTATGAGTAATTGAGTTTTGATTTTATTGTAAATTATATTTATTATTCATTTTCTTTATTTGAGAGGTATTTAGAATTGAATATGAAACA
>JBHLLE010000213.1:5878-6496 GCA_048885945.1 Candidatus Hermodarchaeota archaeon
CTATCTACTCCTCGCTAATTTTTTCAATTTATTTTTTTTCTAATCATCCAAAGAAACACTAATATTTTTAAATTTCTACTTAGTATCCTATTTATTTTATAAATATATTAGAAGAGGTTTTTCACTTTATTTTTAAAGGGACAATAGAATTAGTGATTAATTAATACCACAACCCATCAGAAGCAGGCAAGCAAGGCGGAAGGGAGGAAATAAAGGAAATAACTATTCTTTCTAAAGATTATTTAAATAAATTACATATAATTTTCTATGCAAAATCCTTATAGTGAATTTTTTCTAAATAATTTTCAAATTCACTAATTTTTCCAAAATCTTTCACCACTTTTTTTATTATATTAGCCCCTTCTTGAGTTTTTAATAGCTCATCAGGAGCTAGATCAGTAATTAACATAGTACTTGAAGTATCTGTTATTCTCATTTCAATCATCTTATCAATTGGATCCTTTTTAAAAGTTAAAGTTATTATTCCTGCCAGAACTTCACCCTTTTTACCTAATTTTGATCCATTATTGCATTTTAAGGATCCATTTATTATAACATAATTTCCAAGGTAAATCTCTCGATATTTTATAACATAGCTCCAAAATTTTTCAAATTTTT
>JBHLLE010000214.1:0-6478 GCA_048885945.1 Candidatus Hermodarchaeota archaeon
TTAATGACTCCCGAACCCTTCATCATAAATAAAGATGAAACGATAATGAAGGCGTTGACTTTAATGTTTGATAACGAGATAGAACGTTTACCCGTAGTAAATGAAAATAATGAATTAATTGGGCTATTATTATTAAAAGGGATCTTAAGAAGATTATTAGAATATTTATTATAAACTGCAATTTTTTAAATAAAATCAATTTTATTAATCTAGCAAATAATATAATAAAAATAAACTAAATTTGGAAAAACCTTATTACTATTGGTTATATTAAGATAAATAAATTGAGTTTATTACATAAAAATAAAAAATAGAAGAATTTGATAAGTAATGGCGATACCCTTACCAGGAACACCCATAATAATCGATATAGGAAGTGCTTACGTTAAAGTTGGATTTGCTGGAGAACCTGGCCCTAGATTTGTGTTTCCATGTATAACCGGAACAGAAAAATATAAATCTGTGATGGTAGATGTTGGTGCTCGTGCTGTTTATGTCGGAAACGATGCAATGAAAATGCGTGGAGTTCTTAAGGTAAAATATCCAATTCAGAGAGGTGCTATTATGGATTGGGACGAATATTATGAAATTTTAAATTATATCTTTTACACCCTCTTAAGAATTGAGAATTTAACAAATTATCCAGTTATATATGTTGAACATCCATTTGTACCAAAAGAAACTAAAGAATATATTGCTAGAGTGTTATTTGAAACTCATAGGATAAACTCTCTAATAATGATGCAATCGGCTTTATTATCTAGTTTTTCTGTAGGATTGACCACTTCAATAGTCGTTGAAAGTGGTGATGGAGTGACATGGATTGTCCCTGTTATAAATGGTCAAATTTTCTACCAAGCAGTTCAGAAACTCTCGTTAGGAGGATCTGATGTTAATCATAATTTAAAATCCTTATTAATGAGAGAAGGCATTAATATTGAATCCTCTGCCGCAGAAGAAATTATTAAGGAAATAAAAGAAAAGAATTGTTTTTTCGTCTTAGATCCAAATAATCCCCCTAAAGCTATAGAAAAATTCTTATATCCCATGCCAGATGGTTCTGTTAAAGAAATTCCAAATAATATATTTTTTGAAGCCCCAGAAGTAATGTTTCAACCCACAATGTTAGGATATAATATCATGAATATACCGCAAGCTATGATATATAGCTTACAAATGATCAGTAATGAATATTGGGCTGAATTATTAAATCATATTGTGCTTTCTGGTGGAAATTTATCATATAGCGGATTTGATGAGCGATTAAAGCGTGAATTACTAGAATTATTGCCTCAATTAGGACCAATTCCAAAACCACAAGAGGAATCTAAGACTAAAGAAGAAAAAAATATTGGACTTGTTTCAGTTGAAGGTAAAACGAAAGTTCAAGACACATGTCCCGAATGTGGCGAATATGTTGATCTCTCAGATAATAAAGAATTTTGTCCTTCATGTGGAGCGAAAATGAAACCGCCCCAAATCTCTTTAGAACTAGGCAATGATAAAAGCAATAGAAAACCTAAACTTAAAGACAATATTTGCCCTTCATGTAAAAAAGAGATAAAAGACAAAACTTCTGTTTTTTGTCCATATTGTGGAAAAAGATTTGATCAATTAGAGACACCAAAATCGGTAGATGAGATAATTGAAAAATCATCCGCCGCTTTAGAATTTCTGGAAGCTGATAAAACCTCTGATTTGATAAGGTTTTTCATTCCTGATAATCTACAATTTGCGATTTTTAATGGAGCTTCGATTTTAGGTAGCCTACCTTCCTTTCAAGCTCTTTTTGTCACTTATGAGGAATTTATTAGTAATCCAGATCTGCTCTATAAAGATATAACTGAAATTTTTAATGTTTAAATTATTCTTATACTCGTTTTACTTAATCTTATTGTTTAATTCAAAATTTAGATAATTTTTAATTATTAGTTGTATTTAAGAAAAATAATAAAAATAAGACTTAGTAAATTTGAATGAATTCTTCGAAAATTCGAATAATTATTGTTTTTTCCATCGTATTTTTACTCACTTTAAGCATAATTCCATTAGCATTTGCTAAGCCACGAAAAACTTATATAGTAGATTTTATTTACGATTGCGAAGTTAAAAACGAGGGTTTTTCAAATTCCCCTGAAGACGATGACGATATTTCGTATGAAGCTACTGCTTATGGGTTGGAGATATTAAATAAATTTGACCTATTGGAAAAAAAAGATATTTTTGGAACTGTGGAAGAAAAAGTAAATAGTTCTGATGTCCCAGAAGAATTAGAAGATAGCTTAGAAAGCTTAATTGCATATGGGGACGCTAACGTATACGACTTATGCCATTTATTACAAGCATTATATACATTAGAAGATAGTAATAAGGGTTATGAGGTAAGTTCTTCAATTGAATACAATGTGGAAAGTTATATTCTATCACTTCTACAAAGTTCTGGAGGTTACACACCAAAAGCTTCCTCTACTACTGAGACTCTAGCTTCAACGTATTACGCTTTAAAAATTTATGAATTAATCGATGAGACTCCTGCAAATGAAACTTTCACAAAATTATGGATACAATCTTGTCAAAGATATAATGGTGGTTATGGAGGTTATAGTAATTTGCCTGCCACGATAGAGAACACTTATTACGCAATAATGGCTATGGATATTATTGATGAGGCTGATGATCTTTTAGCTAAGGATATCACAGTGGATTATCTTAAATCCTTTTTTGAGGATAACGAGAACGATTTGGATAATTACGGTGGATATTATCCAAATGATGATTCAGACAATACTCTAATTAGTAGTACATTCTATTGTGTTATAGGTATTCTAATGCTAGATGAAGATGAATTAGAAGACGGGATAGAAACGCTATCATGGATTTTAGATCGTCAAAATTTTAGAGATGGCGGTTTTGTGGATATAACTGATGGGGCAGATCAAAAGTACTCCTCGTTAATTAGTTCATACCTTGCATTTAAAGTTTTAAAAGAATTAGATCCTCAATTAGAATCGTTAAATGAAGAAGTGTTTGAACCTGAATTTAACTGGTGGTTGCTAATTATTATTATAAGCGGAATTGGAGTAGCCATCGTTGTAATAATTCTTATTCGGAGAAAAAGAAGGATTTAATTTCCCAATTTCTTGAAAAATAATTATAAATTCTAAAAATCTTTATATTTTATTCCAATTATATTTTTTTAGATATACAATTAAATATTTGTATCAATTAATAAGATGGCAAACGAAAATAAGACTTTAGATGGTAAAAAATTAGCAAATAAATTGAATTTGGAACTAAAAAATGAAATTATTACTCTAGTAGAAAAAACTGGAATAAAACCCACACTATCAACTATTATGGTAGGTGAAAATCCTGCTTCAAAAATTTATGTAAATATAAAGCATAGAACATGTGAACAGGTTGGTATAAATTCATTAAGTGTTGACTTGGAGGAAAATATTTCAAAGGAACATTTATTTAGTAAAATAAATGAACTCAATAAAAATAGATCGATTCATGGGATATTACTGCAACAACCTCTTCCAGGAATTTTACGAGATTTTACAAACGAATTTATAGAAGCTATTTCACCTGAAAAAGACGTTGATGGATTTCATCCTTTGAATCGGGGAAAATTATTTGATTATGACGAAGAATTAGTTGCTTGTACTCCTAAAGGAATTATAAAGTTATTAGAGTATCATAACGTAGAATTAAAAGGTAAAGATGTAACGATTATAAATCGATCTAATTTAGTTGGAAAACCCTTAATTTTCATGTTTTTAAAACGAAATGCTACTCCAAGTATCTGTCATACATCCACACGTAATATTGAAAGATATATTAAACAAGCGGATATTTTAGTGGTAGCTGTAGGTCGCGCTAATTTTATAACTAAAGAAAAAATCAAGAGGGGCGTTATTATTATTGATGTTGGAATAAATAGAGTTGGAAATAAGTTATATGGAGATGTAGATTTTGAGAGCGTCATTGATAAAGTTTCATTAATTACCCCTGTACCTGGAGGTGTAGGTCCGATGACTGTCAGCTATTTACTTCAAAATACGGTTCTATGTTATAAAAAACAACTAAAAATAGAACAATAAATATAGAAAAAGAACAAAAATTTAATATAAAAATTATTAATATATTTTACAATAGAAAACAAATATTTACTTAATAAACAAGAATAATAAAAGGAAGTGAAACTCCCATCGCCATACTTGAAACCGGGATAAATCTAGGCAATAAAAATTTAATTGAAATCAAATATTATGGGTCTTCTGAAGCATTAGATCCAAATTTAAGAGCGGGATTTCTTTCTGCTCTCGAAAGTTTTACAACAGAAGTATTTGGTGATGATATAAATGTAGTTTCTTTGCAATCCTATAAACTTGTATGTAATTGTGAAATGATTGCATTGCCTGGCGAGGATAAAAATAACAACCAACCCATATTAGCCTATGCTATAATAGAAAAAGAAACAGATTCTGATGTGGTTAAAAAATTACTATATGAAATCCTTCAAAATTTTTTAAATCGATTTTCACTAAACGATATTTTCTCAAAAAGAGATAAATATTTTAAAAATTTTTATAAAAGAATTGATAATATCCTCGGAGATTTAAAGTTAAAAACTGAGGATAGATTTAAAAGTCTCTTCTAATAAATTTATTATAGATTACAATATCATCTTAAATCACTGCGATTTACGTGATTGAATATTAGTTCGAATATTGGGCCTGAAGCACAAGCTGCATATCAAAAGTATTTGGATGCTTCGACTTTAGATGAAAAAATAAGAAAACTTGAAGAATTCTTGTCATTAGTACCTAAACATAAAGCGACTGAAAAAATTGTCGCATTAAATAAATCAAGGTTAGCTAAATTAAAGCGTCAACAAGAAGAGAATAGACAAAGAACAAAAAGCACCTCCAAAGTTATTAGTCCTTTTTCCATTAAAAAAGAAGGAATACAACTCATTTTAATCAGCGATTATCATACTCCTGGTGTTGGAAAAACTAGCCTCCTTAATTACCTCACAGGAGCAGCAAAAGATAAAATAGGAAAATTTACATCTATACCTGAAATAGGTATTTATAAATTCAAAAAAATAAGATTTCAAATAGTAGATATGCCTTCAATTATGAAGGATGCTTCCAAAGGTGTAGGAAATGGGAAAGAGATTCTTTCGCAATTAAGAGCTTGTGATTTACTTTGTATTTGTATTGATTTATCAAGAAATATTAGAGAACAAATGGAATTAATTTTAGATGAACTTTATAATGCTGATATTAGAATAAATATACCACCACCTCCAATTACAATCGAAAAAACAGGAGCAAATAAAATTCAAGTTTTTTTTTTAACAAAAGAAGCAAAACATAACGAGGAATTAACAGTATTATCTGAAAAATTAAAAGAATTAATAAAAGAAAATGGAATCCGAAACGCTATCGTGAAAATATATGGAAAAATTACACTAGATCAAGTTGTAGACGTTTTAATCCCGTCTATGGTATATAAAAAAGCAATTATATTTGCAACTAAAGGAGATTTGCCCAATACCGAGAATACTTTTGATAAATTAAGGGATTATTATTCAGATAAATTTCCAATTTTAATTCCCATAAGTATTCAAAAACAAAACTTTCCTAACGATTTTGGAGAGACTGTCTTAAAATACTTAGAAAAAATAAGAATTTTTACATCTAATGCGGGAAGGGTTGCAGAAAAACCACTCTTACTTGATAAATATTCTACTGTAAGAGATGTAGCCGAGAGAGTTCATAAATCTTTTCTTGAACTATTCGAATATGCTGTTGTGATAAGGAAATCAGCCAGACAAAAAAAAAAGAAAGTTGGATTAGATTACGAACTAAAAGATAAGGACATTATTGAAATTCACACGGGATAAAATAGATTGAATTTAGTTTTTTGGTATTAATTAATGTCAATAAAATTACTAATTAAGATAATCTTCTATGTTTTCCTTCATTTTAAGAATGGTTGAAATCACATCAGAGAGTTCTTCTCTAGAAACCTTGTCCTTATTTATAATTGTATTAGCATAATCTCTATATACTTCCCATTTATTATTGTCAATCATCAATTTTAATTTATTACTAAACGAGAAAAGATTTAAGTATACATCTTTATAATCACCTTCATTTATAGGTTTATTACCTAAATTCATGACTGCCTGATTGATAGTTTTTTTTACCTTTTCTAAATAATAATTCAATTTTATGGTTGTATCTCTTATCTCGTCATTTGTTTGTTTAATTATTTCTTGGTAATTTATAAATCTACGGTCATCTTTTAGTATTTCTGCCAATTCTAATAATTTTTCAAGAATAGATAGCTTTTTATTAAGTGTTGTTGAGATTTCTAATTTATCTTCTAAAATTTCTAATTCATTTCTTATACTATTAGTTTCTTCAGGTGAAAGGTCCTTTTTATGAGACCACATGGATCT
>JBHLLE010000215.1:0-6458 GCA_048885945.1 Candidatus Hermodarchaeota archaeon
CAATTTTCTCTTTAGCTGATTTTGAAGCATTTAAGCAGGCAATTGTTAGTTTGTGGTCTAAATCCCCAATCCCTAACACTTTACCTGGAATTACGATTATATCATTGTTTTTAGTTCTTTTATTAATTCGGTAAAGATTAGCTTCAATGCGATTAGTTCTAGGACCAGATAATTTTTTCGAGACTTTTTTCCAAATTCTTTTCTTAGTTTGCCATAAGTCTCTTATTAGCTTCCTTACATAATAGTCTGATGGTCCTGTAATTTTATGCGACATAGTATCATATATTACATTAATTTATTTCATTTAATATGGTATCATTTAATAAATTTTTTAATTATATAGACAGTTCCTCTAATTTTGTTACAAATTCATTAATCTTCTCTGTAAAAATCTCAAATGTTTTATTAATTATTGTCTCAAATGGAAGAACCCCATCACTTTCGAGAGTAAAGATATAAGTGTCATCTTTCCAACTGACATTAATTTTTCCTTCAGAATTCTCCTCACACGCTTTACAAAGGGTGCATTTTTGCCAATAATCTTCTTTCAGTTTAAGTTTTTTATTTGAGATTGAGTATAATTTCTCCGGACACAATTTAACGATTAGCTCCATTTCTTGATTGTCTTTAATTTCATTTTCGTTAAATTCAATAACCGGATAAAATCTATAGGCACAATTAGAAACTGCCGACCATTTTACATGCTGAGTTGCTCTTCCTAATACAGCATATGCTTCGAAAATAATTGAAGAACCTTTATCAATTTTGACAATTGGAATTTTATCGTTCACTGGTATAATCTCCGGATCGTTTGATTTAAGATCTCCAGAATATATAACCAAGGATTTATTCGTGTCGTTCGTGATTTCACACGTAAGCGAAACCTGACAAAGAGGACACCCGTATCCTCCACAAGACTCACAATATTGTGGTAAATTATATTTTTCTAGACTCGTCTTTAAAGGTATTAGTCCTAATCTATGAGCGATTATTTCGTCGTAAAGAGGCGAGTCGTTCTTTAATATGATAACTTCGTCTATTGCAAATGCGGGAACCTCTGACGATATGATTCGGCGAACAGCATTTACCATTTCAATAGAGATCCCTGAAATAACAAATGTTAATTTATGATCATTCCTATCTAATATTTCAATTTCCATAATTCAGTATCAATATCTATGCTTTTTTCAAGAACTATAAGATAAATAAGGTTTATACATGTAAAATTTTTTGATGATTAGATGGCTATCTAAAATACATTCTAAAAAATAAGTTTTTCTGTTCTAATAAAAAAATAGATTGTGATATTTAGTAAAACTTGATATATTCATAAGCTTTATTTGGAGTTTGAAAACAAAATTTTACTTCTTGGAACTGTTTTCTGAATTCAGCTACTTCTTCTCGAATAACTTGGGGATTTTGTTTATCTAAAATTAATTTTTTAAAGAATTCAGCAATGTCTATCATTTCACTTTTTCCCATGCCTAATCGAGTGACTTCTGAAGTACCTAATCTTAAACCTCCAGGATTCATGTAATGACGAGGTTCTGCCGTACCTTTGTCTCTTCCTGGACCATCAGCTCCACGAATGTCCCACGGTAAGAGATTACGATTTATAATAATATTCGAGGATTCCAATAATCTCTCGATATCTCCTCCCAATCCAACAGAATTTTTTAATTTAGTAATATCCACCACTATTTGATGTGACTCAGTAAAATCTAGATGTTCACATAGTACTTTAAATCCGCGATCGTATAATGCAGCTCCAAACACTTTTGCATTTTCAATAACTTTTTTATGATAATCCTTTCCAAACTCAAGCATTTCCACTAAAGCGACTGCAAGTCCAGCTACATTATGAAGATGATGATTACTAAATAAAGCAGGAAAAGCAGCATTCTTTAAAGGTTCGATTAAATCTTCTCTATCTGTTAAAACTGCTCCAGTTTGTGGACCAGGCAGTGTTTTATGGCAACTTAACGCAACTCCATCTGCTCCTTCTCTGAGGGGATCCTGAAAATATCCCGATCCAATAAGACCTGCCACATGAGCAGCATCATAACCAATGTAAGCATTAACATCCTTTGCGACTTCTTTAAGTTCTTTAACAGGATGAGGGAATAAAAAGACGGAAGCACCAAATAAGATCATTTCTGGTTTGTATTCCTTAATAATTTTAATAGACGCATCAGGATCGATATTCATATTCTCTTCATCAAATGCAAGATAATTTACATCTAAACCTCTTACTGTACCTGCTGTTCCATAAATTAAACGGCCAGAACTAGCTTTATATGGAGCGTGACTAATATGTCCTCCTTTTGGTATAGCTATACAACACATCTTACCGTTATTTCTAGATGTAAAAGCATTATATAATACCAGATTTGCCATAACACCAGATACAGGTCTAACATCAGCAAAACAACAGTTGAAATATTCTTTCATTAAATCCATGCATAATTGCTCTATCTGATCAATGTATTTACATCCTGCGTATACTCTTTGTCCAACCCAACCTTCCGCATAACGATGAGAAAAATCAGTAACAATTGCCTCATTTACAGCAGGACTAGTCACATTTTCAGAAGCTATAAGAGGAATAGATTTATTAATTTCTTCATGATGTTCTTGTAAAATTGCCCGTATTTCTTCTAATTTGCTTTTCAATGTAATCAAATCAACTTTTAAAAAGAATAATGAATTGTAAAATTCAAAGTTAAATTAAAATTTTTGTAAATAAAAGAAAAATGTAAGTATTTATAGTATTATGAGATAATTGAGCAGAAAATTGTATATTTTGTATTAAGAGTATAAGGGGAGAGACTTATAATTTGAGATGTCCTATTATCTAAAAAACTACTTTCCTAAGAAATTGCCATTGTCGATCCTATTCATGAAAATTTCAACGAATTGTAGAAAAACATACCCTGCAAGATACTATTCAATTTAGAAGGTGTATCTTCTTGACTATAATTATAATACTCAGTATATAATAAAAAAAAATAATATAAAACAAAAATTAGATACTATAATAATTGTATAAAATATGTGAGTTTTAATTTTTTTTATATATAGTTGGTGATATTTATTAGTAATCATATTAAAAAAACTGAAGATATGAGAAAATTTGAAGATGAGACTGGAAAAAAAGCAATCTGGCATGGTACTATAACAAAAGAGTTTAGAAGATGGCAAAAAGGGGAGAAAATTTATATAGACAATAAAGAGAGGATAAATATCATAGTCTCTAATGAAAAAAAAAAAAAATGGGAGAATTATGCTAAAGTGAATAATGTTAATTCATTATCTAAACTAATTAGAGAATCAGTTGAGTTTTTAATTGAAGTAAAACCAAAAATGGAAGAATTAAACCAGTTTTCTAAATTAATTCATAATTTGAAAGAAAGACTTAGTTCTATAAAAGGTTTCTCTCATTTATTAGTTGAGGAACATAAAGATGAATTAAGTTGGGAAGCTCTATTAAAAATCAAAGAAATAATTGATGAGAGTTTGAATATTGAATCTTTAATAACAAATATATTTAATACTCATAAACAAAGAGATTTACAGTATGATATTTTAATAATTGATGATGATCCTTCTACAATTAATTTAATTTCTAATTATTTTGGAAATAAAGGTTATTCTTATATAGATATTCCTCAGGGAAATCAAGCTATTAAATTATTAAAAAATACAGGACCTAAATTAATCTTATTGGATATTCTTCTACCCGACATTAGTGGTTATGAAGTTTGCAAAAAAATCAAAACAGATCAAAATTTGAAAAACATTCCAGTTTATTTTATTACTGCTGTACCTGAAGCAGAAGTACATGGTAAAATGAGCGAAACAAAAGCAGACGGCTATTTTTTAAAACCTTTCAATATCAGCGAATTTAAAAACCTTTTAAAGTATTTGCAATAAATTTAATCGTATTATAATAAAAATATCAGATAAAATAATATTGTATAAAGTTAAAAATAAGAAATTAAATTGAAAAATATGGATTTTTTTGATTTCAACTCAATGATTATAGGTTTAATATCTATTAGCATTCTTTTCCTAATTTTTAAAAAAAAAATAGAGTTCAGAAGATATATACCTGGTTTGATTTGTATTATAATTGTTTTTATTGCTGAAGTACTTGAAGATAATTTGGTTGTTGAAGAAGATATGTATTATTTATTATCTGAAATTTTGGAAAATGCTGGCATTTTATTAGGAAGTATTTTACTATTATTAGCTGCATTATTTGAATACTATAAGTCAAAACCAAAAAAAGATTAAAATTTAAGAATTATGATGATTCAAAAGTTGGCTCTTATAGATTTAATTGAGGGGACTGTAAATTCTATAGCAATAATAATATTTGCTATCGGTATAATTATAAGTTTTTTAATTTATAGAAGAAAAAAAACAATTACCAATCTAATTCAAATAATTATGTTTATTGTTGGATTTTTTTACTCTCTCGGAGAAGTGCTTGAAGCATTTACGACATGGGATAAAGCTGATGAATTTTGTGAATTTTTTTTTATATTTTTATCGACAATTGTATTTGTAGTATCAGCAACAGCGTATTTTGAGCATAAATTAAGAAAATCAGAACACAATTTAGAGATACTAAACAAAAATTTAGAGCAAAAGATTGAGGAAAGAACAAAAGAGTTAAAAGATATCAATCAAAAAAGAGAAGATTTTGTAAGAAGTATATCTCACGAACTAAAGACACCCTTAATTTCTTTATATAGTTCATCTCAATATCTTTTAGATTCTTATGAAGATCTGACAAAATCAGAAATTTTCAAAAACATAAAAATTATAAAGAGAGGTGGGAATAGACTTAAAATATTAACTGAAAACCTATTGACTGTTTACGATATAGAATCTAAAAGATATGATCTGCTAAAACAAAAAGAAAACTTAACAGAGCTAGTAAAGGATTGTATTAATGATATGGAATTACTTTTAAAAGAAAGAGACCTATTTTTAAAGCTTGATATAAATAATAATTATATCATCAATCTTGATAAAAATAAGATTGAACAAGTAATTTTGAATCTTTTATCAAACGCCATAAAAAATACTCCTCCACAAGGTTTCATTTATGTTGGTTTGAAACGAAATAATGATTATATCGACCTAATAATCAAAGATACAGGAATTGGATTTACTAAATCAGAAAAACAGATCGCTTTTAAAAAATTTGGAAAAGTTGATAGAAAAGTGGAAGGGAAAGATATCATTATGGAGGGATCAGGGCTCGGATTATATATATGTCAAGAGATTGTCAAATTACATAAAGGAAATATTTGGCTTGAATCTGAGGGAAGAAATAAAGGTTCTACCTTTATAATAAGATTACCAATCTCTGAAAAATACAATTGTCTCTGATATTAGTTAAAGAAGCAATTTTTAAAAAAATTTCATTTTAATGATGAACAAATTTGAAGTGAACTTAGGAAATAGATTAAAACATATCCTGCTACCATAACTATACTTTCCACCTGGAGGATAATTAGAAAGAATCACAATTTTTGAAATAGTTATTTTTAGATATTTTTTTAAACTTTTTGAAATTCTTATTTAATTTATTAATAACAAAATTAAATTATATCACTATTATTAAACATTCTATTTCAGAAACTTATGTTTTCCTATACATGATATCGATTCCAGATCTAGATCCTATACTAGAAAAGTATAAAAATATTCTCTGAACTATAGGAATATATAATATAGATCAAATTATGTATAGAAAAAAATTTAAATTGTTGCTTAAAAATAGAATTTCCCCAGAATGTAGAAGAAAAAGATTAAAGGAACTATTAGAGAAAAATGGTTTTTTTTTGAGTTATCTAAAACTTATCCGATTAAATTTAGATTATTAGAGGATCTTATATGTACAGAAATTGACAATAAAGAAGATTTAGAAAGAGCTATAAGAGTAATTTTTCCCAAAATTCAATGAAAATGAAAAAAAAATGGATTGGTAAAAGTATGTTAACGAATGTCCTTATTAAAAAACTTAAGCCTATGAGGTTGGCTAAATTTCTAAGAATAAATACACAATTCTTTTTTGATGTGGTTTGTTATCATTTTTCAAGATTGTTTAAGGCTAATGTTGATGATAAACTAATTGTTTTAGGTGGAGCTAATGGGAAATCATTTATGGGAAATACGAAATATTTATATAAATATCTTAAAAAAAATACAAATTATAAGCTTGTTTGGATCTATAAATCTCATGAATTAGGCAAAGAGCTTGAAAAACAAGGGATTAAAACAATTTATAAATATTCATTGGAAGCATTAAAAACTCTTAGAAGAGCACGGGCTATTTTTGTTACTCATGGATATTCTGATATCCTTCCAATAAAACTAGCTCCAAGAACTAAGAAAGATTTAGATAAGTTCAAGGAATATAAAAACGAAACTTATGACGAAGT
>JBHLLE010000216.1:0-6442 GCA_048885945.1 Candidatus Hermodarchaeota archaeon
ATCGAGCGAGCCATAGAGCTGACGCATCAGCACGGCATGACCTTCGGTGCAGCAGATAATGAATTTCGAGACGAGGTAACGAATGTGTTTTTATTTAACGCAACTCCATCAAAAGATTTCTTTTTAAGGATTAAAGAGTAGTTATACTAATTAAAAAGAAAAAAATTGAAAGAAAATTTGTTTATTTTAAAAATATGTTTTTTGTCCAATCAGGTAATATAAACCCTAAATAAAAGATCAATGAACTTAAGATCAAGATTGATCTCCCAATTACATTAATTATTATTATTGGAACGGCAGCCTCAATAACTGTACCAATTATTACAAACAAAAATCCAATTAAAAGAAATTTTCCTTTTAACCTAACTTCTGGATTATTTGCTTTTAAAGATTCTCGAACGAACATTAAACCAGGTACTTCAAATGTAGCGAGTATAATTAGAATATAAATCGACATAAAAAGAGTGAATTCAATTTGTAATGTTCCTGTAAATGTCCCAATTAAAGTTGTATCAGTAAAAACCATGTATAAAAATATGGCTTCAAAAATTATTCCACCTATTAGCCAAGAAATAGAGATGATGAGTTTTAATTTTTCTTTCACATTCATTAAATTAGCCATTGCAATGATCCAGCATAAAGCAGTGAAAGGTACTATCCCAAGATTAATGATAAAGAACATTTCATCACTTAAAGTCGAATTTATAAAAGCTATCATCACAAATTTTACTGCAACAGCAATCCAAGGAGCAGCTAAACCAATAAAAGCGAAGCCAACTAAAAGTAAGTCAATTCTTTTATATTGTATATACTTTAAAGCAATTTTAATAGCAACTATCAAAGTAATTACAGCGAAAATCAAGCTAAAAACACCTTGTAAATTTTCTTCGAAGGTTAATACCATTTTTTAACACCATTTTATTTATCAAATTAGATTAAGACTATTTTTTAGGAATTTAAATCGCTTAAATTAATTTTACTACCTAATTCTATTTAATAGTTTTTAAAAATTATATATCTTTGAAACTATTATCAATTAAATTGTCAATTTGCAGAGAAATTTTACAAGTATGGCAACAAAAAATGATATAATTATACTACAAAAATCAAGTTAATAACAAACTATCTTCAGAAATAAAGAAAATTGGTCAATTAGTGAAAATTATGAAGAGATCTGCGATAAATAAGATAATGAAAAACGCTGTAAAATTTTTTGAAGAGCAAAAATTCTACATGCCCAAATTTGCTTATTGGACAATAGAAAATTGGAAAACTAAAGGAGAAGAGATTAGAGAAATTATTGACAATCAATTAGGATGGGACATAACAGATTATGGTAGCCGAGATTTTTTAAAAACAGGTTTACTACATTTTACTATAAGAAATGGAAATACGAAGGATATTCCCCGAGGTGGAAAATCCTATTGTGAAAAAATAATGATTTTAGAGGATGGACAATCAGTACCTATGCACTTCCATTATAGCAAAATGGAAGATATCATTAATCGAGGGGGAGGGATTTTAACGATTCAATTATATAATTCTACTGATGATAGTAAATTAGCAAATACACCTGTCACTGTATCTATTGATGGTGTAAAAACTAAATTCGATGCAGGTTCTAAAGTTGAATTAACACCCGGAGAATCTATTTCATTACCTTCTAAGATGTATCATAGCTTTAAAGCAAAAAAAGGTCTGGGTAAGGTTTTAATTGGAGAGGTATCTAGTGTTAACGATGATTATGGGGATAATAATTTTTTGCATGAAATAGAAAGGTTTAGTAAAATAGAAGAAGATGAGAAACCTTTGTATTTGTTATATGACGACTATGAGAAGTATATTAACCTTTAAATTCATAAAAATTAAGTATTCTCATCTAAATCACTGAAATAATTACTTTTTTTAAAAATAAATAATTTTTTGATACATGTATTTTCATTTAGAAAAACCACCATTTAACAAGTTCGCTTCTGTTCCGTTCTTTAAAGTAGAAATAACAGATAACTTCTGGTCAAAACGGCAAGATATTAATCGAAAAATTTCTCTTGATTTACAATATAAACACCTGGAAGAAGATTTTCACGTAGACAATTTTAGAGTGGCGGCCGGGAAATTGAAAGGAATTCAAAGGGGAGATTTTTATTTTGATTCTGATTTGTATAAATGGTTAGAAGGTGGTTGCTATTTTTATCATTTAAACCACGAACAAAAGATAAAAGAAAAGATTGATCTTCTCTCAGACTTAATCGTAAAATCACAATTAGAAGATGGATATTTAAACACATTCTACTCTACTAAATTTTTAGAAAAAAGATTTACAAATTTTCTCATATTCCATGAACTCTACTGTGCTGGTCATTTGATTGAATTAGCTATTGCTCATTATAATGCAACTAATAGCGATAAATTGTTAAATGCTGCTAAAAGATTTGCGGATTTATTAGTTAAAAAATTTTTTAATGGAAACATCAAAGATACTGCAGGGCACCCTGAAATAGAATTAGCCTTGATACAATTAAGTAGAATAACAAAGAATAAAAAATATCTCATGTTAGCAAAACATTTTATTGATATGAGAGGAAAAATACCTCACTTTAAGAAGTATGTTCTTAAACGATTAATAGATATGCAAAAAACTATTAAATTAGCCCATGAATTTAATCAAGAATATTATACTCAAAATCAAATAACAAAAATTCCTAAAGATGAGGTAGCAGAATTTCTGGAAAATCTATCAATTAAAGAATGGATGCACCTACTATCAGAAAATCTTAGTGGAAAAATGTTTCAATTAAATTCACCAGTTAGAGAACTAAATGAACCCGTAGGTCATAGTGTTCGAGCTACATATTTATATTCTGCTATGACAGATCTTTATTCTGAAACAGGAGAGCTCGCACTTTTAAAGGCTTCGGAAAGAATATGGTTGAATATGGTTGAAGCTAAAATGTATATCACAGGAGGTATAGGATCAATCAGAGGAACTGAGGGTTTTGAAGGAGATTTCAAATTAAAAAACGAGAAATCTTCTACGGAAACGTGTGCTGCGATAGGAAATATAATGTGGAATTGGAGATTACTTCAAATTACGGGAGAATGTAAATATGCGGATTTAATTGAAAAATTACTTTATAACGCATTTCTCGTAGGACAATCTATAGACGGTAAAAAGTATTTCTATTACAACCATCTGATTTCTCATGGAAAAGATGAGAGACAAGAATGGTTCATATGCACATGCTGCCCGACTAATTTTATAAGAATAATTCCTTCTCTTGGACAATATATTTATAATATCTCAAAAAAGGGGATTTGGATTCATCAATATATTGGAAGTAAAGTTGTATTTAATGACGAAAACCAAAATAAAGTTTCATTAAGTTTGGAAAGTGAGTTTCCTTGGAAAGGTAATGTTAAGATATTGATAGCACTTAAGAACGATTTAAAATTCAATTTGCATCTTAGAATACCTAAATGGTGTGATGAAGTGGAATTAAAAATTAATGGAGATAAATATCAAAGTGAGTATACAGCAGGAACGTACTTGAATAATGATGAAATTAAACTTAAATTTAAAATCGAACCAAAATTAGAAAAAAGTGACCCTCGGATTAAATATAATCGTGGACGAGTAGCACTTTCCAATGGACCTCTAATTTATTGCTTGGAAGAAATTGATAATAAGGATTTTGATATTTTTGAAGCTAAATTTTCTAAAAATATAGAATTTAAAGTTAGCCACGATTCTAATTTGCTAGGAGGAGTAAATGTAATAGAAGGAAATTTATCTAGTGGCAAGAAATTTAAAGCAATTCCATATTATACTTGGTGTAATAGAGGTCCAAATAAAATGCAGGTTTGGAATACTATTGAGAAATAATAAATTATAAATTATCTTAATTAATAAAAAGATAAAAAAAATATTGAAGTAAAATGAACGAATTTGAATTAAATAAAGAAGAGCTTGAAGTTTTTTACGAAATTTTGTTTAAAAGAGTTTTAGAGATTATGAAAAAACCTCAAAGTGATATAGATCCGTTTAGCGAGATGATAAAAAATCTAAGCGTATTAAGTACCATCTTTAGTTTTAAAAGTATGATTTCAACTATTCCAGAATTAGTTGCATACGCTATAAGGTACGGTATGTTAGTACAACGAGCATATCAAGAAGAACAAGTGGATATTGAACAGGATAAACAAGAGCGAGAAGAATCTGAACAAGAACAAGAAGAGAAAATTTCAAAAATTCAAAAGGATATGGATAAAATTAGCCTATATTTATAAACTCTTATATTTCTAAAGAAATTTTATTTTTTGTTTTGATCTACAATTTATTTCTTTTATCTAATAATTCTTTATAGGTACACATTCGATCTAATGCTTTGGCTGTCAATTCTATTGATTCAAATATGGGTATTCGTGCTTCAAATAAAGCTTTTTTAAATTCTAATTTTTCCTTATATTCGTCAATATCGTCCATGACTTTATGAGCGATACAAACTAATGGTTTTTTCATTTTAGATTTAGCATTAAGTACGCAATCGATAAATTCTTTATTAAAATAATAAGGTTTCACGAATATAACTATGGAAATATTTGGATCGCTGTCTAAAGTTATAAGACATTCAGAAAAAATTTTAGGGATAAATCCACTTCCTCCCAAATCAAGGGGATTTCGGATTATAGTATTTACATCTGGTAAGATCCTTTTAAATTTCTCAAGGGTTTGAGCGTGTAATTTTGGGACTATTAAGTTATATATTTCCATCTGTTCGGTCAATTCAATCGAAGATCCTCCTCCAATAGCAACAATTCCAAGATTTCTATTTACTTGGCGAAAATCTAAATATTCGAATGCCATAGCGAGAGATATTAATTCAAAGGAATCTTGTACTAAAATTGCTCCTGTCTGTTTTGATATTGCTTGCCAGATCCTTGTAGATCCCGCCATTCCTCCTGTATGAGAAAAAATAGCTTCTCTTGAGCTGGGACCCCACCCTACTTTCCATAGAATTACTGGTTTCTTTTTCGCAATTGATAATTCTTTCACAATTTTAATAAATTCTTTTCCTGTTTCTTGATTTTTTATATTTTCGAGATAAAGACCAATTACTTTTGTATCATTATCTGTGAGAAAATATTTCAAAAAATCTACTACATTTAAGTCTATCTGATTACCTATGGAAATTAGTTTGCTAATATAAGTATAATATATATAAATTGCCATATTTGACATATAAATTGACAATCCTCCACTTTGACTGATAATTCCTAAATGCCCTTCATTGGTAGTATGCCAACGCGATACAGATAACCTTGATTTTGGATTATATATTCCTAAGCAATTTGGTCCTATAATTCTAATATTATATTTACAAGCAATTTTTAAGAGTTCAATTTCTAAATTTTGCCTTCCAATTTCAGAAAATCCTGAAGTGAATATCGTTACAAAAGGTACCTTTTTTTCCCCAACTTCTTTTAAAATTGATATACACTTATCCGCTGGAACAGCTAATATAACGTAATCAATAGGATCTGATATTTCAGATATAGAAGCCTTAACTTGAATCCCGTCTAATTCTATACCTTCCAAACGAGGATTAAAAATATAGAGCGGTTTATCAAATTGAATACTTTTTAAACATCTTAGAAAATATCCTCCTCCGTAAGGTTTATCATTTACACCAATTATACCTACGGCTCTCGGAAAAAACAATTTTTCAAAATCTGTCATAAATAGTAATTTACAATAGTTTAGCTCAAATTAAACCTTATTAACTAGATATTAAATTTAATTAATTAGATAAGTTAAAGATTATTACTAAGAAGTAAATGAATTAAAACAGGAACAAGACACAAATCTACCTACTTTTTAAAGTAGCTCTTTCAATAAGACATTCTGTTAATACTTTAAATGCTTTTTCTACGTTTTGACCTGTTTTAGAGGATAATTCTACAAACGATGTGAGATTATATTTTTTTGCGGCAAGAATACCATCTTCTCTTGAAACTGCCCGATATTCTTCAAGATCGAGTTTTGAACCAATTAACATTATGGGGATATCTCCCGCGTGTTCTCTTATGATTTGTGTCCAATCAGGTAAATGATCTAATGTAATCGGATTGGTAATATCGTATAAAAAAAAAGCTCCATTAGCTCCTTTACAATATTGAGAGAGAAGAAATCTGAATCGTTCTTCGCCTCCAAAGTCCCATATTTGTAATTTAACTTTCTTATCTATAAAATCTGTGGTTTTAGAATAAAAGTCTACGCCAATCGTTAGTTTAAGATCCTCTAGAAAAAAACCGGAAATATATCTAAGGGTAAGGGATGTTTTCCCCACACTTGCGTCGCCCAACATCATCACTTTAAATGTATAATCGTAATCTGTCATGGAATTCCACGCGATTTGGTATATACTTTAAGATTTTTTAATTT
>JBHLLE010000217.1:0-1295 GCA_048885945.1 Candidatus Hermodarchaeota archaeon
AGTAAAATATAATTTGAAATAAATAAAAGGACCTAGTAGTTGTTTATATAATTAAAATTACGAAAAATATCTTGTGAAAAGTTTCTTAAGAGTATAAGCAAATCAGTCTTTACTAAACAAATCTACGATAATTTTTTCATAATCTATATTTTAAAATCGAAAATTTTTTCATTAATTTTTAATTTACCTTTTATACAGGATTAGGTTGGTATTAGGTTTTATGATATTAAATTATAATTTGTTATCACAAATTTATTTCTTTAACATTGGGAAATATCAAGCAAACGATTCGTATTTTAACTGGACGACGAATAACTATTATAAATCTAATGTATTTGACATAAAAATGACCAGAAGTCCACCGGCTGAAAATATATTTTATTGCATTCCTAAAGCAGACATAAAACTAGTATATTTTTTAAAAGACGATGTAGTTTACACTATAGGATCAGATCCTCAAATTCAATCTCAATTATTAGAAGCTATTTTAGAACATCTTATCGAAGAATTTGCCGATATGTACGATAAATCCTTACTCATGAGCTGTTATGGAGATGTTTGCAATATTTTTGATGGATTTATTTCTGTCGTTGAAAATAAATTGAAAAATTTTAATAGTCTTAATCTTTTTAAAACAGCATTAGTAACTTGTAAAGCTTGTAAAAAAACTATCCCAATCGTAATTAAAAAATCAGTTGTTGAAAATTCTACTAAATCTACAGTTCCCATTGTTTACATTCATGTTGGTCACGCTCTTTTGGTTTACGTAGATAAAAATTATAAAGTCAGGGGCAATGAACTAGTAGCTATTTCTTATTAATCCTTAAAATCTATTTAATACCCTATTGGTTTTAAATTTAAGAATTATATTCTCCTTTCTTTGATAACATTTTGTAGATCTATAGAGAATATAATTAAATTGTTTTAAATATTAAAATTTTAATTATATTAATAGATTTATATCGGTATTAAAAACCTTTAATTTATAAAAATAAGAATAATTAAGCTAAATACATGACAATTTACAGTATATCAATTATTACTAGTACGGGATTTCCCTATTATAATAAGAAGATCAAGAATTTACCTGAAGGAATAACCTTATATCAAAGATTTTTCGACTATTCTGAAAATATTTTTAGAGATCATGTGCCCTTAGATCCTACTAGTTCTTTCGAATTAAATGCGGGATTAATTTCAGCGTTGATGGAATTTGCAAAAAACATCGACAAGAAAATTCTAACTCTTGAATTTAAATCTCTCGAAAATGTTAAAACAAATCAAGGAACCAATTT
>JBHLLE010000217.1:1305-5768 GCA_048885945.1 Candidatus Hermodarchaeota archaeon
AACTATGCAAACCGAGCCATATTTACTTCATAAATCACTAAAACAAAAAATTAACTTAATTTATAAGTCTATAATTTCTCCAAAAATTCCTCTCGAAACAGCATACATGATTTCAGAAGAAGAAGAAAAAAAAATTGTTGATATTTTAACTGACGCAAAAGCGAGAGATCACGTGTTAAACAATCAACAAAAATTACAAGATCAAGCAAGTGAGTTATTTTCTGAAATGGGTAAATTTGGACTTTTTAATATTGTCATTACATCTTTTGATCTCTGTCCCCTCATTGTTCTAGGTGATAAATTCAGTTCTGAAGATATAGAAGATATACTCAGAAATTTAGGGGGGATTCCAGATATAAATCCTCTCGAATGGAAATTTAGACAGAGTTTTCTTAAAAATAAACAAGTATGGGTTTATTTAGTCAATAGTGGAGTTGGAATAACTGTTGACACATTGTTTGAACCGTTTTTTTATTTACTAATTGCAGATTCTCAATCTTATTTTGGTGAATTTCCAGCAAAACTTGCTGTAAAGTTTAACTATATATTAGGATAACAAAATCCTTCACCTTGAAAAAGAATATATAGAAAATTAATTAAAGACGTTAAAAATTAGTAAAAAAGTAAATAAATACAATTAAAATTTAGAATTTTTCAGTTATCTAATGCTTAACTCTGCAGCTTTTATGATTTCAAATAAGGAATCAGATTGCAATGATGCACCTCCTACAAGACCACCGTCAATGTTTTCTTTTTCAAAGAGATCTTTAGCATTGGTAGGTTTTATAGAGCCGCCATATTGTATACGCACCATATCTGCTGTGTCTTTATCGTATTTTGAATATATTTTATCTCGTATAAAAACGTGGACCTCTTCAGCTTGCTCAGGAGTTGCAGTCTTTCCCGTACCAATGGCCCATATTGGCTCGTAGGCGATTACTGTTTTCATCATATCCTCCTTAGAGAGATCTCTAAATGTCTCATTAATTTGATTCTGAATGATTTCCATAGTTTTTCCCGCTTCTCTTTCCTCTAAATGTTCTCCAATACACACAATTGGTTTTAAATCCATAGATAAAGCTTTTTTAAGTTTTTTATTAATTAAACTATCGGTTTCTTTAAAAATATCCCTTCTTTCACTATGGCCAAGTATAATGTATTCTACACCTATAGTTTTTAAGAAATTTGGGGCGATTTCTCCTGTAAATGCCCCACTTTCTTCGAAATACATATTCTGAGCTCCAATTTTCATATTTGACTTTTTAATTAGTTCTACTGCTGAAATTAAGGAAGTAAATGGGGGTGCTATCACTACATCTACAGTATCAATTTTTTTTGTCAGGGGAATTAATTTTTTCAGCATTTCTTTCGTCTCTTCTGGGGTTCCCCTGTTCATTTTCCAATTTCCTCCGATAATTGGCTTTCTCACATAACTCTCCTCGAATCTATATTATTTTCTATATAAACTTATAAAAAATGAAATTGTTTATTTATTTTATTACTTTACCTAAAAAATATGGGAGAACTTCACAAGAATAAAATAATTAAAAAATTTAAAGCAATCCTTTTTGATTTTGATTTTACCCTTGCCGATTCTTCTAAAGGTGTTGAACAATGTGTATCCTATGGATTTGAAATGCTTAATTTACCGATTCCATCAACTCAAGAAATACATAAAACGATTGGACTTTCGTTAAAAGATACCTTTGTGAAATTAGCAGGAATTGAGTATAAAAATAAAGCTGAAGCTTTTTCTCAATTCTTTATCCAAAAAGCAGATGAAGTCATGGCAGAATTAACCATTATGTTTAGTGTTGTTCCTAATATTATTCATTTGCTTAAGAACCATGGATATATTCTAGGGATTGTATCTACTAAATTTCGGTATAGAATAAGAACTATTTTAGCTCGTGATGATCTTCTAGAATCTTTTGATGTTATTGTCGGAGGAGAGGATGTAAAAACCCATAAGCCACATCCCGAAAGTTTATTGTTAGCAATAAATATTTTAAATCTTTATCCCTCACAAGTTCTTTATATAGGAGACAGTCTAACTGACGCAGAAACAGCAAAACGGGCAGGTATTTCTTTTCTTCCCGTTCTTTCAGGAATGGCATCGCAAGAGTCTTTTAAGAAATATAAATCTGTTGGAATAATAAAAACCTTATCAGAACTCCCTAAATTGTTAGGAATATAAGTGATAAATGTATTTGCAAAAAATAAGTAAGAAAATAGATTTTTAAAAGAGATTAAGCTTCTTTCGAAGGCAACTTCTCCGGTAATTTTGTTGCCTCCAACAGTTTTTTAACCTCTTCTACGTTTGGAGCCATAATTTTTGGAAGTCCTAATTGTTCTCGCCTTCTCTCAATGGCAGCTTGCATAGGAATTGCTTTTCCATTTTCTAAAATTGTATTTGCTTGAGTGGTATAATAATCTGGACCTTCACCGCGTTCGATGCTTTTATTTTTAAGAATCGTAAATATTTCTGTAAGTTCGACTTTCTGTGGACATACCTCATCGCAGGTATCGCAAACTGTGCATCCCCATATACTAAAAGCATTTTCTGGACCAAAAATCTTTTCTTTTAAACCTAACAACGCGTCTAATATTAAACGCCTTGGATTGTACCGACCTTCTGTAACTTGCGCCACCGGACAAGCACCTGAACAAGTAGCACATTGATAACAATAAGCAAGAGTACTTCCGATGTCAGATTTTATAATTTCGTTTCTAAATTCAAAATCTATAGTTGCCATTTTTTTTATGACCATCGTTCCTAATTGTTATGTATAATTATTGTCTTTAAGTTTTAAAATTATTTCTTTTCTTTAATTGGTTTAAAATGAGAAAAACCATAGTTCTTTTTTATTATAATAAGATGAATTACTCTTAAAATATTAACAAGATTAACTCTCATTATTGAATATTAGTCATAAATGTAATGAGTGAAATTAAAATCCAAATAATTATAAGGAAAATGACTATTCTCTTATTTTCATTTAATTTTTTTTCTACAATCCATTTTGGCAAGAAGGTGATAAGTGTATAAATACATAAAGAAAATGGTATTGCTAATAGCATAATTGGAAACGTAAATAACATTGGATTTTGAAATAGTATGATTTCTGAAATAATAATTTCGATAATAGTGCACAAGAATAGTTGTTTATCGTTGATTTTTACTTTATAGATTAAAATAGAAAATATTAATGGAAATAGAATGTAAAATAACCAAATTGTTGGCCAATAACTAATCCACCGTTGGATATTTGGATTAAAAACCGTTGTGAAATCAACAATTACCCAACATATTATACCATAGAATAAATAATATAACCAATTCTTTTTATCAATATCTTTAATTTCTTTGGAACTATTATCAATTTCATTCATTTTTAACATAATTTACATTTTAACCTTTCAAATTAATTTTTCTATTTTTCTTCATATTTTTTTTCCATTTTACGAAATGAATCCTTTTTTTCCTCGTAGAGATTAAAGAGTAAATTAAATGCTTCTGAATAATTTTTACACCTTGTTTCGTTTTTTATTTCTTTTAATCTCTGAAGAATGGAATCTTTTTTATTTAAACGATATAATAAATACGTGAAAATACCTAAAACTAATAAAACAAGACTAATCATAAATAAAAATATATTTAAAATAGAATTATCTAATAAAATCTTCGTAAATATAATAAATCCTATAAAAAATATGAGATCTAAACAAAAAATCAAACAAGTAGAAATAAGATATCTTAATTTCCGTGAATTAGATTGAGTAAAATTGTAAGTAAAATAATCGTCTATTTTATCAAAATAATTAAAGGTAAAAATGAATATTCCTCCAGCTATTAATGAAAGAATGATAAAAATAATAAGATCGCTTATTAATCCACTTCCAAAAGTGAAACTAATAAATTGAAAAAAATTTGATGTGAAAAAAAATACTAATATACTTAATAATAAAATCTGTACTCCAACCATTAAAAAAATGATGCTAAATACTTTAATTCTATTCATTTTGTTTTTCCTTTCTTTTCATATATTACAATTAAATTCTAAGTTTAATAATAATTTTTTCAACTATACTTTTTTAAATTTTAATTTTGATTTTAAATGCACTACTTTTTTTCTATTTTATAAATAAAAAGAATAAAAGTAAACAAATACTTACAAAAAATAAGTAGATATAAATTCATTTTATATTTTCATTAAAGACGATAACGATTAAAATGGTAAATATTGAAGATTTAAAATCTGTAGGCGTAGATATTGCTGATGAGCATAAAAATGGTAAATTAATTATTGACATATATACTACCTGGTGCGGACCTTGTAAATTTGTTGCTCCAGTTCTACATAAACTACGAGATGAAGGTTTAATTAGCCTTATTCAAGTTGATCTTGACCAGAATCGCCCATTAGGAGAGATGTTTGGAATTACAGCTATTCCAACATTAT
>JBHLLE010000217.1:5778-6439 GCA_048885945.1 Candidatus Hermodarchaeota archaeon
AATTCAAGGTCAAACCTTAGTTCAAAAAGGTCTTATGATTGGAGCTGCTGGAGAACCTATATTACGAGAGATTATTAATAAGATGTGATTGTTCTAATCTTTTTTATTTTTTAATTTTTTTATTATATAAGAAAATCATACTTTTTTTAAGTGCTAGATACCAATAATACTTTTATTTAGATTAAAACTTTTAAAATAGATCGTTATTTTTTAACTATAACTTAAATTAATTTATTACGTGTACTTAACAATGAACTATACTAAAGCAGAAGTGTTAGAATCTGAAGCGGTAATGAATCAAATGCGCAACGCAATATATCATTTGGCGCGATTCATGGAGAACGCCGGTAAGACAGATGTTAAAGAAAGATTGCGAAAAATGGGGCGCAATATTGCTCAAACTATTTTTAATTATTGGAAACCAATTGACCTCGTTACAACCCAAAATGTAAGAGCTGTTATCTCTACAATCTTTAAAAAAATATTGATTAGTTCTGTTACAATAGAAATTGAAAACGACACATTAATTGTTAGAGATAATAATTGTGCGTTATGTAGATATAAGTATGAGGATTTAAACATCGCTGGTTGTGAAATTATATTAGGTTTAATATCCGAACTCATATCTTTAATAAGTAAAGGCTCAAAACACATATCTTCA
>JBHLLE010000218.1:0-6416 GCA_048885945.1 Candidatus Hermodarchaeota archaeon
GAAGAAAATCTTTTCCGTAGTCGATCTAATGCATTATCAACTCTTTGATTTGAAAAATTATGTTGCTCTACTAATAATTCTTCTATTTTTTCGTAATTTATCTTACTCCAAACCAATTTAGGATAATTTTTTTCGAGATCTGGATTTAAAAAAATGTTTTTTATTTGGGTTACTAATTCTGAGGTAAGCTCGTTCTCGTTTGCTCCAATTTCAACATTTTGCTTTAAAATGTTATCTATGGATTTATATTTTTTTATAAGGTCTAATGCTTTGTGTTGACCAATACCTCTGACACCTGGAAAAAAATCCGTACCGATTAATACTCCCATTTCAATTAATTGTTCACGAGTAATTCCATGAAATTCCAAAAATTTTGAAAGTGAAACGTATTCAATATCTAAAGTAACGGTAGTGTCTTTAACTTTCTTACTGCGCTTTACGGCAAAATTTCTTATCAATCTCTCCCCACCAAATAGTAAAGTATCATAATCTTGGGAGGCACAAGCCCACGCATCACCTTTCTCAACTATGTACGCTGATTGAGCTTCCCCTTCGGAACTTGCTTGTACAATAGGTATTCCCATATAACTTATAAGTTTTTTACTCTCCTCAATCATTTTATCGTCTAGTTTCGACGTCATTTGGGCAAATTTCTTCGCTTCTCGAAAGTCTTCTTTCTCTTGTGCTTTAAGCATTTTTTCTTTTGCCTCATCTTTGACTTTTCTCCTCTCTTTTATAGTTTCTAATTTTAGTTCTGAAGGTTTTCCATCGAATACATACATTGGTTTGATATTGTGTTCCATGAAATTGATAGTCCTATAAAACAATCCGGAAAGATGGGAAGTAACATTACCCTCATAATCTTTAAGAGGAGTTCCGTCTCTCTGACGTATGATTGCTAAAAATTGATAAATAGTGTTAAAAGCATCAATGGCTATAGATCGATTGTGAAGATTCTCGAAGGTAATAGATCTACTGACTCCCTTTACTAAATCGTTTATTTTTACACCCATTCTAATCTCTGATCTTAATTTTTGTGTTATCAATTAATATGTGGAAATTTAAATATATAATTTCAACTAATATCAATTTAAGTTTATAAAAAATAAATCAATAGATTAATTATTTTTTGCTTCTTCTTTTCAGTGGCATTCCACATCTTTCACATTTTTCGTTTAGCTGTTCAACTTCTTTAATCTCTTGACAAAATGGGCAATATACTTCCCATGTAATTTTAGATTTAATACCATCTTTCATTAACGGTGAGAATGGAATTTTAAGCTCGGAACATAAGTTTTCCATCGAATAATCGTTAGTATAAATAATGACCTCTTCATTAAAGGTATTTTTTAATTCTAAGGTTAAAGCTATCAATTTTTTATCCGTGATCGATAAAGCGCTATAATCGCCTGTTCTTCTTGAGTAAGCCTCAACTTTTTGAACATACTTTTCTGAAGGAGTTTTAATTTTTAGTTTCTTGCTTTCAATAGCTGCTTCTATCTTAATTATAATATTTCTATTTTTTTCAAGATATTTTTTATGTTTGATTTCTTCAATAACTTCAGGTACGATGTAAATAGTACTCTTAATTAAATTAAAATCTATACCTGTTAAGAAAATGTTAGTATCAAAAATAAGATGATTAAATTTTTTTATATTATTATTTTTACTCTTCAGGGCTATCATCCATAGGAACTCTCACAGTTCCAAGTATTTTTTTTCCTAATCGCTTAAAATAATTCTCAGATAGATCTTTTGATAAACGTATAAATTCGATGAATGATTTAGATTTACGAATACGTATAATTGATTTTGGTCCGATTTTTTTAATAGTTTGTTGTCCATCAGTCACGATTCGAGCATTTAATCTTGGTCTTAAAAGTTTAATTTCAATTTCAGAATCCATAGGGAGTACAATAGGTCTAAGTCCTGACCTCGCGAAGCTATTTAAAGGAGTTAATTGCATAGCTTCTAATTTTGGACTAATTATGGATCCGCCCGCACTAAGACTGTAAGCTGTTGATCCTGTAGTTGTGGCTATAATTACACCGTCTAAATAACTTCTGTTTAAATATATCCCATCAATTTTGATTGATAAATGTAAAACTTTTGAATGTTTTGAGGATATAATAAGAACTTCATTTAAAGCATTAGGTAATTTTATCTCTTTATTATTTCTTACTAAATAAGGTGTAATTTTAGTACATCGTTCAAGAATATAATTACCTTTTAAAAGAGTATTTAAGTCTCTAAATACTCGTAAATTATCTGACTCATCTAAAAAACCCAATGATCCTATATTTACTCCAAAAATAGGCGGAGGATTAAGTTGAGGAAGACTATTTGCTATTCTTAATAATGTACCATCTCCTCCTACAGAAATCAGAAATTTTATATCTTCAGAAGTCATCTGACTTAAATCTTTACCACTATGTGGTAATATTTTAGGAGCAATTCTAGTTTCTAAATATATTATCTCTCTCTTTTTGACTAAAAATTCGAAAATACGCTTAGTTAACCTAATTGCTCTCTCAGAATCCATCCGACACGCTAATGCGATTGCCTTCTTTTTTTCCATCTTTCTAGAATTTAATTTATTTATACTGAAATTTTAGATCAAATTTTATATAAAAAAATATTGAAAATAGTGGGAAACACATAAATTAGGGTTGAAATACTCGATTGATTAATGTTTTTCCTGCTAATGACCAATATTCTACTTGGGATGCAGACATTTTACCAGGATCTGATTGTAAATCCTTAAGTTTATTGACTAAATCAGCATCTGAAGGCCAAGTTACATCAAATGATTCATATGATTCCAGATCCATTATATTAATTAATGCATCTTCTATGAAGTTAATTTGAGCGTTACCTTTAATGATCTCGGGCACTTCTACCATGTGGCCGCTCGGGATTGTAAGACTTCTTTTGTTCTCATCAAACATTCCAACACATACAATTCTTACCTTAGCATGACCATGCTTTCCACTTTTGGATCGTTCAGTACTTTTTATCACGCATGGCTCCTCATCAACCATAATATAATTTCCAATTTTGAGTTTTTGAATCTCTGTTCTTCTAATTGACAACTCTTACTACACCATTAGTTTTATTGAAATTTTTACAAATGTTTTTAATTTTGACATATCTATTTTTTAGTATAATATTATTTTAATTTAAAAAAAATTATTGGTTTTTATAATATATAGGAAATTATAGCTTATTTGATTAGGTATGGTATTAGAAAATCTTGGAAGATCCTTAGATAACGCGATTCGAAAGATTAGAAGATTACCAACTGTGGATAAAGATGCAATTAATGCTCTTATTCAAGATCTTCAACGAAGTTTATTATCGGCAGACGTGAAAGTGGAATTAGTATTTGAAATGACTGAAAATATTAAAAAGGAAGCAATGAACACCACGCTTCAGAAAGCGAAAAGAAAGGATTTTGTTGTAACGCTTGTTCACGATGAGTTAGTAAAGACCCTTGGGGGCAAAAAAGCACCACTTAGAATAAAACCCGGAAAGAAAAACTTAGTGTTGCTTGTTGGTATTCAAGGCTCTGGAAAAACTACGACTATTGGAAAGTTATGTCACTATTACAAAAGCAAGGGATATAAAGTTGCGGCAGTTACTACGGATACTTATCGTCCAGGAGCCTACGAACAACTCGTTCAACTAACTAATCAAGTAGGAGTAAAGTGCTATGGTAATCCTAAGGAAAAAAACGCGATTAAAATTGGCGTTCAAGAAGCTAAGAAGGCCATCAACGATGGAAATGACTTAATTATTGTTGATACTGCGGGTAGACATAAGGAAGAAAAGGAATTAATGAAGGAAATGGCAGATTTAGAGCAAAAATTAAAACCAAACGAGGTAATTCTGGTGATCGACGGCACTCTCGGGCAGCAGGCGTATAACCAAGCTGCTGAATTCGCAAAAACAACTAAACTAGGTTCCATTATTGTAACTAAATTAGATGGTACAGCTAAGGGGGGTGGAGCATTATCTGCGTGCGCAGCCGTTAACGAACCGATAAGATTTATCGGAGTTGGTGAAAAAATTGACCAGTTAGAAGAATTTGATCCAACTGACTTCGTCGGATCTTTATTAGGAATTCCCAATTTAGATGCTTTAGTCCAGAAAGTCCAAGAAGCTGAAGCAATGCCCGATCCAGAAGTTGTAAAAAGAATGATGAGAGGAAAGTTCACACTTGACGACCTTTACGAGCAACTTAAGTCAATTAAAAAGGTTGGAAAATTCAAACAAATCCTTACCATGATGGGTGGAGGGAACATTCCGGATGTTCTTAAAGAAGACGCTCAAAAAAATTTAGATCAATGGGAAGTTGTATTAAATTCTATGACGCAATACGAGAAAGAAGAACCCAACATCATTAAAAAGTCAAGGAAAAGAAGAATTGCGATAGGGGCAGGCGTACCATATTCCGTAATAAATAAGATGCTTGACCAATTTAGACAAATGAAAAAAATGATGAAAAGATTTACTCAGATGAGGCAGAAAGGAGGAAAAGGAGGGATGCCTGGAATCCCCGGGATGGGCAAAGGTGCTGAAAATTTCATGAAGAAGATGGCCAAGGACTTTAAATTTTAAATTTTAAAAATATGATGATTGATAACATTGGCTAATTTTTTATTAGTTATCGATAAAATTATTGAATATACTAAGAAAGACATTGATAAAGGAAACACACCATTAATTATCTATAAAGTTTGTTCTTTTATTCGAGAATCCTTTTGTATTTCTTACGCTATCAGAAAAGAAAATAACGTTTATTTGTTATTTGATAAAGAACGATTTCTTGTCTTGTTTAAAGGTAATGAATTAAAATTTTTAGGTTCTGACGAGCGATCTCAAGCACTACTCTTACAAAAAGCATTGAATAAACTCTTTCAAGATCCTAATCTACAAGTTGAAGATTGGTCAAAATCAACTCCAGGAATTTATTATAGAAAATTTAGTGAGGAAGAATTATTGATTAATTATATAACATCGCTTGACGTTTTAAATCTAGTATTTCTAATCGACCAAGATACTAAAGAAATAGAAAATCTTTACGATATTGAAGAATTTAACGATTTAACTAATTTATCTAGAAATTTTTATATTATCTCATTAAATATTCCTCCAATAAAATATAAAAGATTAATAGATTTATTTGGTAAAATTAAAACAAAAAAATTCATAAATCTTTCAAAAATTAAAGCAATAGAAGATAAGGTTTTATTTATTAATTATCAAATAGATCAAAAGAAATAACTTTTAATCTAAAATGATTTTAAAGAATGCTAAGATTTACTCGGATGGACTTATTAGATCTGGAGCAATACTAATCAATAATGGAGTAATTAAATCCATAAAATACAACCCTAATCAAGAAGAATATCAGAATATTGTCTCTTCAAATAAAGACGATAAAGAAATTGATTGTAAAGAGAAAATAATTATTCCGGGTATAATAGATATTCATTCTCATTTGAGAGATATGGGACAACAAGAAAAAGAGACCTTTCTAACTGGTACTAAAGCCGCAGCATTTTCTGGTATAACGACTGTTTTTAACATGCCTAACACTAAACCACCCGCTATAACAGCAGATCAAGTTCAAAATTGGATGGATAAGGCTAAAAATAATATTTATGTAGATGTTGGTTTTATTGCTGGAGTTCCACTAGATTTGAATTATGATGAGATAAAAAGAATAATTGATAAAGGAGTTATTGGGTTAAAGATTTATCCACATTCTCCATTAAGTGGAATAGATTGGTATATTCCCGAAAATTTCCTAAAAATTTTAGAAATTTCATCTAAGTATCAAGTACCAATATTTATCCATGCTGATTGGCTTTTATCGGAAAGCGAAAAAGAAAAAAAAATTAATCAATTTGATTCAGACAAATATAGTTTATTAAATCTTCATAATCAATTAGATCCCGTAGAATCTGAAGCAGAGTACGTTAGATTTGTAATAAAGATCTATAGAAGATATATTAACGAAAAAGATGTAGATACTAATCAATATCCTATAATCCATTTTTGCCATATAAGTTGTAAGCAGAGTTTATCTGTTATTGAAGACACATTAAAAAAAAATAAAGAGTTCAATATTTCTTTTGAAGTCACTCCTCATCATTTATTATTATCAAATGATATAAAATTAGATAATGAAAACATTGGAAAGGTATTACCCCCACTAAGATCTCCTGGACACTCTAAATACTTATTTAAAATGCTAAAAAAAGGGGAAATTCAATATATTGGTACTGACCACGCACCTCATACCTCTGAAGAGAAATTAAAAGATTTTTTCCAGGCACCCTCTGGATTTCCAGGATTTGAGACCTATCCATTATTATTATTAAATGAAGTAAGTCGTCTTAAATTATCGT
>JBHLLE010000219.1:0-6414 GCA_048885945.1 Candidatus Hermodarchaeota archaeon
AGAACTCTTATTTAGTTTACTTTTTATTTTATCAATATTCGCTGGTATTTCAACAACAGAATTAAAAATAAAATCAGGTTTATAATCTAGAAAATCTTCTCGAGAAAAAATACCTGTCAACACACCTATAGTTAGAGCACCAACAGATTTGCCCAAAAGTATATCGCTGTGTACATCACCTACCATGACAAGTCTATTTAAAGCTATATCCATAATCTTAGAAGCTTTTATTATGCCTTCGGGATGGGGTTTTAATTTTTTTACTGAATCTCTAGATATTATTTTACTATTCAATTTATTATAAAATCCAGGAAATTTTTTTAGTCTATCATCCACTTCTTTTGTAGAAGATGTAGTTACAATAGCATAACTGTATGAGTTCTCGTCTAGAAATTTAAAAAGTTGCTCTATACCATCAAATAATTTAATCTTAGGGATTTCTTCTTTGAAAATTCTATTAGCTAAAAGCAATGCTTGGATCCTTTCACGAAACGACAATCCAAGTTTTTTAAAAATAGCCCACATTAATTTAGCTCCAAGATTTTTCCGGTTCTCTCCGTGCATTATTTTATATCTAATTTCATCAATTTCTTTTTTTGTCTTTTCATCTATATTGATATTAAATTTTGAATATATTTCCTTTTTAATTACATCTTCAATATCAGTACTGTTAATTAAAGTTCCATCTAAATCAAAAACAAATCCAATTTTATCAGCCATTTAAGTTTATAAATACTATAATTCTATAAAAATTTATGATTTTGAATTATTAATGTCCAAAATTTATAATAATAAAACTTAAATGCTAATTTAGATTTTTTAGAAAAACATGTGCTAGTGCGTTTAATACTTTAGCTTTCAAATCTCTATCGTGTACTCGAATTCTATCTGATAATTCGATTTGAATTGCTTGGCTGTTAGAAATACTTGAAGCTCCATATTTTTGAGTAATAAATCCTCCTGTTAATATATACTCTCCTCTCCTTGAATGTCCTGGTGCTATTTGGATATTGAACTCAAGGAGTTTTTTGATAATTTCTCCTCTTAAGTTTTTATCCCTATCTCTCCTTCTAATAGGTATAGAATTCAAGATTGAAGCTAAGTTATTAGTACCCAATACGATATCTACATCTCTATATCCTGTTGGGCGTTTATCTTTCTCAAAACCATGTAGATCAATTAAAATTGATTTATTAAAGGTTTTTAAATTAGATCTAATTAACTCATCAATTTTCTTATGATAAAAATCATAAATTCTATTTGCTATGTGGGAATTTTTATAATAGGCTTCAGATTTTGTTCTGTTCACATCAATTTTACTTCTATGTACTCGATTCATTACGTAAGAAGGAGTTTTTTTAGTTGAATAATATAGCTTAGAAAATTTTTCGATATATTTTATAAACTCATGAGCAACACTAATAGTGTTTTTATCGATTCCAAAAATGCCTTCAACTCTTTTAGGAATTTCTTTGCATTCTAAGGTTCCTCCATGAGGGACAGATAAGATTAGAGGAATTGAACCTTTTTTATATTTTATGTATTTTCCAAGATTATCCATTTTAAAATATTATATACGAAAAAAATAAAAAAAATTTGTATTTATTTTATAAAATTATATGAGTTCATAAGGTTAAGAAGCGAAGAATTACAAATATACCAAACCATAAGCCTAGAGATATAATGCCAAATGTGTAGTATGGCCATATCTTTTTATTTTTCTCAAATGTTATGTGTGCAAAAAGCCAAGTTCCAAGGGCACCTATTAATCCACACATTATATCTGTAAAAATATTCTGTGGACTATCTATTCTGTTTTCAAATTTTATGCCTATTGTTATAAGTATCGTATTTTCGACTATTTCCCATACAACCAAAGGAATAATTGTGAGAATAAATACGAATAATAAAGAAAATATCGGCGTTTGACCTTTTGCTTTTGGAATCGTATAAAATAGAGAAATACATAAAAACGCCCCAATTCCAAAGCAGACATGACCTATAGAATTGAAATCAAACCAAGAAACTCCAACCTCAGATGCTTTAGTTGCAACAAGCCAATTAAAACAAACCATTTTTTTTCCCTCTTTATTTAAAGTGGTTTAATTTTTAATGTTAAATTTATCTTTTAAATCTTATATAACCCAATAGTTATATTCATTATTTAAATTTAGTAAAAATATCAGAATAATATTACAAGAAGAATTAAAACCTAGAGATAAAATTTGAAAAATAGCATTGCTTTTGTTGTATATTATTTAAAACAAAATAGATATAGTTTTAATGCGTTAGTGGGTGCTCTTGAAACGGTTCAATCCCTTAATAATCTGGAGGTTTTTTTCCTAAAATCTAAGCAAGAGCTATTTAATAATCTAAAAATAATTATTAATAAACACCAAAAAATCATATTGGGTATATCTTTCTTTTCGACTCAAATCTGGGAGATTCGTGAATTAATTAGCATTCTTAGAGAGAATTATGGGAAGAAAATTATTTATATTGCAGGTGGACCTCATCCAACTGGCGATCCAAAAGGAACCTTGAAAATGGGTTTTGATGTTGTTATTTTAGGTGAAGGTGAAGAAACATTAATAGAACTCCTTAAAAAGCTTAATAAAGGTGATCTCTACGATGACGTAAAGGGATTAGCGTATTTAAACGATAAAGGTAAATACAATTATACGGGGAAAAGAAATCTTATAGATTTAGATAAATATCCTCCTTTTCCAGTGAGATATAATAAGTTTGGAGCAATAGAAATTACAAGGGGTTGTCCTTTCTTATGCTATTTTTGTCAAACTCCATACATCTTAGGTATTCATCCACGACATAGAAGTATTGAGTCTATATGTAATTATATTAGAATAATGAAGGAAAAAAATCTAACTGATATTAGATTTATATCTCCTAATGCTTTTTCTTATGGTTCCAAGGATGGAAAGACCCTTAATTTCGAGAAATTAGAAAAATTATTACAGAGTATTAAAGAGATAATCAAGCCAAAGGGTAGAATTTTTTTAGGTTCTTTTCCTTCAGAAGTAAGACCTGAACATGTTTCTAAAGAAACAATAGATTTAATTAAAAAGTACTGTAGTAACGATAATATTATTATTGGAGCACAATCTGGAAGTCAAAAGATTTTGGACTCTTGTAATAGAGGCCATAAGGTAGAAGACGTATATCATGCCGTTGAGCTTACTTTAAACTCTAAATTAAAAGCAAATGTAGATTTTATCTTTGGTTTACCTGGTGAGACGCATGAAGATATCGATCTTACGATATTTATGGTGAAAAAATTGTCAAAAATGGGGGCTAGGATTCACACTCATTTCTTTTTACCCCTTCCACAAACACCTTTTGCGAAGCAAAAAGTTGACAGAATAGATAATAAGTTTAAAAAAGTAATTGATAAATTAACATCTTCTGGAAATGCTTTTGGTGAATGGAAAAGTCAAGAGAAATTAGCAATTAAATTATCTAAATATCTAAAATCGGGTAATTTTGATTAACAATGCTATTTTTCTTTAATAGCAACTGAATTTTTAATTAATTGAACAAAACCTTCTTTTTCTAGTTGCTTAAGAATTAATTGCAATTTTTTTTGTTCTATTTTTAATTCTTTTTTAAGCTCTTGTATATTTAATTTAGAATTTTCTAGCAGTAATTTTAGGATTTTTCCTCTTATTTCTCTATTAGAGCCTTTAAAAGGTTTCTGCTTCCTGTAATGAGCACTTCTCTTATTGAGATCTGGATAAGTCTTTTTAAGCATTACTCCATAATCCATAAGAGCATAAAACCATTTACGAGGATTTGATTTATCCATAGTTTTATCTACAAGAGGTAAAATTTCTTTATCTTTTATATCTCTTTTTTTAGGGAAGAAAAAATAAATATATACTCTTCGTATATTTGTTTCGATAAAATTAGATGGTTTATTATAGGTAAATGTATAAATTGAGCATGCTGTATTATATCCTATCTGAGGAAAGGACTTCAAGATTTCTATTGACTGAGGAAGTTTTCCATCGTAATCTTTTATAATCATTTTGGAAATTTTTTTTAATGCAATTGCTCTTCGATTATAACCTAGCCCTTGCCAAGCTTTTAACACTTCGCTGTTTGGTGCTTCTGCTAGAGTTTTAAAATCAGGGAATTTTTTTATAAATTTTTGAAATTTCTCTGTAACTATACCCGTCTGTGTCTGCTGGAGCATTAATTCAGACACTAATACATAATATGGTGTTATATTTTTTCTAAATGGAAAATTCCGACCATGTTGCTTATAATAGGAGTAAATAATTTCTTGGAATAAACGAGTTATTTTAGAATCTAAACCTTGCTTGATGTATAAGTTATGAAAATCATTGATAAGCATTCCTTTACTATTGATTCCTATTTGAAAGCACCTAATTCAGTTATTAGATGAAATAATATAAGAATAAAAATTAATATAAAGGTTTTAAAATATAAATAATAAGCTTCTATTTTCTTTAATTAATCAAATAGAATCTATAATTAAAACAATTTAAGATGATAATAAATGTTATTACAATTAAAAAAATTTTCAGAAAGACTATTGTTACCTTTAGGAAAGAAACTGACTAAAGTTCCAGCGAATTACATTACTTTTAGTGGTTTGCTGTGTGCTATATTATCATGTACTTTCTTTATTTTTAATAATATATTATTAGTAATAATTTTCTTATTTCTTACAGAATTTTTTGATCAATTAGATGGAGTTGTGGCACGTCTACAAGGTCCCACTAAATTTGGAGGATTTTTCGATTCAACCTTGGATCGGTACGGGGATATATTTATTATTGTAGGTGTAGTTCTTGGGGGATACACCTCATCGTTAATTGGATTTATAGTTTTGAGCGGTGCTATTCTAACCTCTTATACTAGAGCAAAAATCGAATCTTTAGGGATTGAAAGTCTTGGTGGTATTGGGTTATTAGAGCGTACTGATAGAGTACCAATACTTTTAATTGGAGTAATTATCCAAATTTGGATACCACAATCAATTTGGTGGACAATGATCTTTCTTGCTATAGGAACTCATATTACTGCACTACAAAGGATTATTTATGCGTATAGAAATATAAGAAATGATAAAATAAACAGTAATTAAGTCAATTTTAAATTAGTAACTACAGCATTAATTTGTTCATTTATCCAAATCTCATCTGGTTCTCGATTTTCATCAATAATAAAATCAACAATCTTACTTAATAAAGGATAATAAAATTCTTTTAATGAACTTATAATTAATTTCAAATTTAACGGAATCCCTTTCATTTCATCGTAATAACTTTTCGAAAAGATACATTTACTTGGAGTTATACGTATTGTGTTCAAATTCTCTAATAGTTCATAAATCTTCTTATCGTCTTGTATTTTTTTTAAAGGTTGGATCAATTCAATTTGATATTTATGTAATAGATTTTTAAATGTGGATAAAATTTCACTAAGTTGGTTTAATTTTTGAATTGTTCCGTGATATTCTCTTTCACCCGTAATAAATTGATTAATATTATAATGTTTTGCGATGGGAATTCTTATCATGTGAAAGAATAGGTGACAGGCAGGACATGGATGATAATATTTAAAATATTTTTGAATTATAGTCAGGGTTTTAACAATCGTCTGTTCAAATAAATTAGCAGCATCCAAATAAATTAAATCTCCATGTATAATTCCTTCAAACGGAAAGTTCTCAATTAAGTATTTAAAATAATGGAGTGGCTCGTAAATATTACCATAAATAGCTCGATGCCATAGGCTTACGCTTAGTAAGTTTTTAAATTTAAATTGTTTCAATGCCTTTAGGACTGCTGCTATACTATCTTTACCGGCTACTTCTACGATAAATGCGTTTTCTTTTACAATGTTAATCAATGGAGGATCTTTATAGAACTCTTCATATTTAATTAGTTTTATTTTCGATATTTCTTATCACACCATTTTAATTATTCCATTGAGATATCCATAACGAATTCAGTTACGCCACTTTCAATTTTTTTTAAAGTGAGAGGATACCCAGCATTATCAATGACATGAAGCATAGCTTTATTTTCAAGTAAAATCGATCCAGAAAGGGCGTTATATTTCAATTCACGAGCAATTTTTACAAGATAACGCAATAAAAATTTGGTTATTCCTTGTTTCCTCCAAGCTTTATGAACTACAAAAGCTAATTCTCCGTTTGAAGGTCTTAAGGTCTTAAAAATGGCCCCTAGAGCTATTATACTCTTTTTTCCATTTTCAGTATATTCGCCTACCAATATCATATCGGTAGAGTAATCAATATTTACCATTGGTTGAATTTTTTTATGCCGGAAGTCGTGAATAGGAGCGAAAAACCTGAAGTATCGGTCTTTTTCATCTAAACTATAATGAAGCTCTTGAAGCATT
>JBHLLE010000220.1:0-3132 GCA_048885945.1 Candidatus Hermodarchaeota archaeon
ATTCACTTATAAGTTTTTGAGTTTCTAAAATATGACCTAAACTTTCTAGATTAATAACTCCTCCATCAATCCAAATTTTATCCACTCCAAGATTTGTTAAACCTTCAACAATGCTTATATTATTTGGCTGATTCTTTTGAGTTATGTAATTATATCTTTGCGTGGACATCATATTCTCAGAGCCTAAAATCAAAACTACAATAGAATCAATTTTATTCCGGGTAATTAATTCCAACTCCTTCTTATTTTTAAGATTTGAGATGGTATTATAGATATAATCGTTAGGTTTAACACCTTTATCATTCAGATATTCAATTCCCGCAACACGAGCGTCAAAAGTACCTCCTAATACGAAGGGAGGATCGTAATTATCTAAATAAAATTCAAGATAGTTTACCATTGCCTCAGGGGTAATAGCAGAAATTTCAATCAAATCAGGTATTTTATATTTTTTTGCTAATGCTTTTTGAGTATCTATTCTCTTTTTAGCTTTTTCTTTATTAAATAGTTCGCTATTTTGTCTATCTACAAGTGATTCCCCCTGATAAAAAATCGTTCCGATAAGTACAGGAGGCAATTCAAAATTTCCTCTTCCTAGTTTTATATCACCATAAGAAAAAGCAGATAATTCTGACATAATACAACAATAGTTTTTTTAATTATTTAATATCGTGATTTTATAAAGATCCTTAAATTAGTATTAGGATTTTTAAATATATAAAAATTTAATAAAGATGTAGCTTCTTGCCACAAACTTTGCAGTGGGAGTCTATGAGTTCTTTAAAGCAAGATACGTGATAAAGAGTATCGCAATTTGGACATCTCACAATTTCTTGATTTTCTTCAAAAATAAAATTACACACTGGGCAAGACTTATATAGTGCTATTTCTCCTAAATCATCAGTAGTGACTAATTCAGCAGGAATTATCTCTGGTTTTTGAGCTTTATTTTGACTTGTACTAGTATATGTGGTCAAAGTTTTTAATTTTTGAGCTTGAGACACCTCAGTTGGAATTTTTATTAAATAGAAACAATGAGGACATCTACAGGTGCCAGAGTCAGTTAAAACTTGATCTGATTGGGAGGAGGCCCATTGGGATAGACAGTGAATGTGAAAAGGAGCTTTACAATTCGGACAATATCTCCCTGTTAAATAAAAAGAACCTTTCGTGTAAGGGTCTTGTTCCGAAAAACAAATCGTGCATTTTTTATAATCAGCTTCCCCTCTTAGATGTTTTATTCGCATCTCCATGCTCTCGGTTAAATCTTCGACTCTTAATAAATTAGCAGCAATTTTTCTAAGAAATTGAGGACTTTTAATTAACTTATTTGATTTGGCACTTGCTATTTTAATATTCGAGTCCGCGTATTTATGAGCAGAGTCAAGCAATGAATTAGGATCGTTACTGTAATAATAAGTTCCTCCAGTAGTATCACTTAACCGTTTTAATACGTTGAGTTGTGAAACGTCTCCAATTCTAAACGTATCTATTTTTATACTTAATCCTTGAGCTAATCTGGCCATTTTAAGTGGATCAACCGCCGTTTTTGTGTAATTACCATCGGAAAAAACTAATATTTTAGGGACCTTAGCCATTATTTTACGCAATTCGTCAATAACAATCTTTATTGAAAGTGCTAAAGCATCTCCTAAAGCTGACTTATCTCCAACGCTTAGAGAATTAAGAGGTTCAATTAATGAGTTTTCAATATTAGTAAATCCAGTAAGTTTTTTAGCGCTATTTGAAAACTCAATAATAGCAAAAGCACTTGAACTGTCTAAATCTAATCGTTCTTTAATTAACTTTTTTACAGCATTTACACAGCACGTAAACCTATTAGGTTTAAAGTCAGCTTTAAACATAGATCTAGAGGTATCGATGCAAATAACAATGTTTTCAGCACTTCTTTCAGACAAGTATGTAACCTTTCCCAGTAGTTCCTTAATTGTTATATTTAAGTTTAGCTATAAATAATTATTTTTTTAAGAATAGATAAAAGTTAGTATTATATTGTAAAATATTATATTTGAGGAAAATAACAGACTAATCTCATTTTTTTACTTTTATTCAATTTACGAATAATAAGATATAGTTATTTCTCCAAATTTTTTATACAAATTCTTCTTTGATATGATTATTTTTTTAGTTAAAATTAAATAAAGTTTACTTGTTACTTAATTTATAAATATAAGATTTTTTAACTAAGGTTTCTAATTAACTTATAAGAAAAAACAAATCCGATTCGATTTATATGTCTGAAAAAAATAAAGAACAAAATATTAAAGATTTTTTCAAAAGTAGCACGATTATTAACGAAATTGACGAAGTACTGCGATTTGCACCTGATGCCTTAATCGGGATTGATAATATTAGTGCAGAGGCACTTAAAGAAATTAATGTTGAAAACATTCAAGATCTCGCGGATTTAAATCCAGATACTCCTCCTGTAATTAAACAGATTCCAGAACCGATTATTACAAAATGGATTAAAATCGCGAAAGTTATAGAAAAACTTGTAAAAGAACAGATTAAAGAACAGAAAAAGATTCTTATGATCGGGCTTGATAATGGAGGTAAAACATCTATATTGGCTGTTCTACAAGACAAGTTCTCAATAGTCCGCAACCTCCTTCCCACGCGCGGGGTGCAGCGCGAAGCTCTTCAATGCTTTGGTTTTCCGATTATATCTTGGGACCTTGGAGGTCAAGTGGTCTACAGGGAAAAGATGTACTTCACTAAACCCGAACTCTTTTTCGGAGATGTAGATTTAATTCTTTATGTTATAGATTCACAAGATCCGGAGCGATTTACGGAATCTGCAAATTATTTCAAACAAGTATTACAAGTTTTAGTAGAAATGAAAGAAAATCCTCCAATTTTTGTTGTTTTACATAAAAGTGATCAAGATATAAGAAGAACCCTCCAATGGCAAAAGAATGTAGATAATGTAAAGAACAAATTTAACGCAGTTATTGATGATTTTGAGGGTAAATTTCAAATCGATTATACAGACACCAGTATATTTCAGAAAGAAACGGTGCTAGAAATGTTCTCTAAATCGTTAATGAAAGTCTCAGAAACATCAGAAATTGTAGAACATATCTTAGAAGATTTCTCTGATCAAATAGA
>JBHLLE010000220.1:3142-6412 GCA_048885945.1 Candidatus Hermodarchaeota archaeon
TTTTTGGAAGCTATACCCGGAATGAAACAGATGAAAGTTTAATTAATAATACAGCCCTTTTGTTACAGACTCTTTCAAATTTCCATCATTCCTTAGGTTTAATTAGGGAGCGAAAAATTTTACTTGATCTTCCTCTCAATGGATTCAGCATAAGAGGCGAGAAATTATTTGAATATTCAGATCTTCAAATTCCTGTGTATTTATGGCTCCTTTCTGAAAAACCAGAATTATTAGACGATAAATTCGATTACTTTAGAAGTCAATTACTTCCACTAATTAATTTATTCATCTAATTTATTTTTTAATCCTTTTAGTTTTTAAAGCAAAAGTAAAAAAAGAAAAATTAAGAAATTTATTCTATTTCTTTTTTTGCAGCAATTAAAAATTCATTACACTTATCCATCATTTCCATTGCTTTATCCAAATTAGCTACAACAGAATTTAATCCCATTTCCTGAGCAATATTTCTCCATTTTAAAAAATTCTCTTTATGAGATTCGTTATGATTTGCCCAATGTTCACACAATTTTGATAATTTTATTATTTGTTTATCCATAAAAATAACCTACAATATAATTAATTAAGTTTTGATTAATAATGATGGTAAAGATTGATTATCCTTAAAGTGTTTCTCAAAATAAGACTTTAAAAGAAGAAAAAAAGAAAAAATAAAATAGGTAAGTTATGTATGGCAGAGCCTTTCAAGTAAGGTAGGATCTACTATTTCTTTTGGTTTCCATCCTTTTTCTTTCAAGTACGCTTGAATTTCAGTTTTTATATTAATTGGGATATCAGCATCTAATCGAATAAATTTATCTAAATCTGCAGGAAAATCAACGCCTTTATATTTGCGTTCTAAGTCAATCCAATGTGAAAGTTTAATCATTCTACCCTTAGAGTTATCAGCAGGTCTTAAAGCTAATTTAGCAACCAAACATATAGCTTGTTCGATAGTTTCTGCAGTAGTGAGCAAGTGTTCTGGTCCTGGACCAACTAAATGGTCGGATGTACTATCTCTTGCGTTCCATACTTTCCAACTATTTTCATCATATGCTTTACCAATATACATTCTTCTATATTCCGCAGCATGTGGACCTACAACAGCAGGAACTCCTAAACCATTTGCCATACTAGCTATGCTAGCTGCTTTTTGACTCATAGCGCCCCAAGCTACACCAACCGCACCTACTCTATTAAGAATATAATCTGCAATTTCCTCGAAATTTCCTCTTAATGGACGTCTGGCAAAAATATTTGCAACTTTGCAGGCTGCTCCCGTAATATGGGGATTAGAAACGCATGAACCAACATTTACTAAACCACCTCTATCAAAATCTCCAGGGAATCGATCGTACAAGGTTTTGCCTTCTTCATCCCTTACTAATCCAATGTCCATAGCTCCACATCCAGAAACTACAACGATGTAATTTCTTTTACAGAATTCTTCAGCCATCAAATATAACTCTTGAATTTCTTTACCATAACTAGCACATCCAATTATTGCTACTATTCCAGGGATTTCACCCAAAACAATAGGAGCTCCTACATTTCGGATTTCAGTATCCATAATTGGACCACGACCAGCTCTACAATTAAATTTTTCATTCTTAATTTTTTCACGACCTGCATAGATTATAAGTGAGAGTGGTGATACATTTTTCATACATTCAGCTTCACATCGTCCACAGCCTAAGCATTCATCAAAAGTGTCTTCTAAGATTGAAAAGTCTCCTTCTTTTGCTAATTTTATTCCTTCGACAATTGGTAGATCATTAGGGCAATTTCTCTGACAGTTTCCACAACCATTGCATCGATAAGCCATATCAATGCAACCCTGCTCGTCAGGTATACCTCTTTTTGCTTTTCTGATTGGTTTTACTTTAATAGCTGTTTCTGCTGCAACTGTTCCTGCTTTTATTGGATCTAAAATTAAGACTCCTGGCGTTTTACCGCTAACTAGATCATTTACAATTTCATTAACAGGATCATCAGTTCTATCTGGAAGTCCCGCCATGATCTTTTCGTTAGTTGCGATATAAGGAGCATCAACTTTTTGAGCCTCATCAAAAGTTCTTAGATTTACACATTGTTCATCTACCATTACAACATCAGCCAATCCAGACCTAATAAACATTAGTTGTCTTGACATTGAACCTACAATCTTAGCACTAGAATAATATCGAGTTAAATCATGAGCAGTGCAACATATTGCACCAACATCGACTTTTTGATCATATCCTTTCTCTCTTATATAATCTACAAGTTCAATACCAGGAGCAACATTATGCCCAATCATAAGAATAGTAGCTTTATTTTCAGTATCCATAGTACCCATACCTAACTCTACAATTGGTACATCAGGGGCTCCCATTGGAAAACCATATGCAGCTATTTGTATCGCATCAGAAATTTCCATACCAACAGAATCCGCTAGACCCGCTAAAAAGCTTTTAGCTTCATAATCGAGATATGAGCTCTCTTGTCCTGTGTGTCCAGCTGCTAAGAGGTGTGTTATTGTAAAATGCACCCACTCCATCGCCGTCTCTAAATCTTCTAAAGTTTCTGGTTTCATGCCAACAACTAAACGTGTATGCGGCATTTCCACTGCAATATTATTTCCGAAATTAATAGGGACATTACCAAATTTATCTTTAAGCCAGTGTAATAAGTGATCGCCATGAGCGGAATGACAAGCAGCTCCAATACAACATGCGATCTCAACAATTCTTGCTTGTTGAGTCTCCATGTTAATTCCACAGGCTCCTGTTCGACCCTTAGATAGATTACATTTGCCATATGTGCAATCAACCTCGTGAAGGTTATTCTTCACAAGTTAGGCAGCACATGTCACAAATTTACCCTTGTCTTCTAATTGGAGACACAAGCTTGGCATGTAGAATGGCTTGTATCTATCCATGAGCTTTAAAAACCATGAGCGCAATGTAGGAATATGAGGTTTTGGATGAGGTCCCATAGGCTCCCATTCCGTCTCGTCACCGTAATGAACTTTACCAGTAGTCAGTTCGAATCCTTTAATTTGTCCGAGTGGTCCTTTATATGAGTCAATTTTAATTTTCGCGCCTTTCTTACTCATATTTTTTATTCACATTTTTAATTTTTATTCAAATAAATATTATATTTAGGTTTATATTTGATATTATTTTAAGTTAATTTTATCCTATACAGTATAATACATAGGATTAATTCTATGTAATACAGAAGTTAGAAAGACTAAAGTCTATTGATTATAATATAAAACTAAAACCTCAA
>JBHLLE010000221.1:0-6412 GCA_048885945.1 Candidatus Hermodarchaeota archaeon
ATGTTTTCCAATCATCAGTACATCTTTATAAGCTTCTTTGACTGCTCGGAATAAAAGATCGCTAATTACATATCGATGGTTAACAAATAAGCTCGAAAAATTCCTATTTTTTTTTGATAATTCCGGATGACCTATTAAACCGTACAATTTAAAATAATTATTATCTTCTGAATAATCTATAGAATCCATATATTTCGCACTTAATTTACCATAAATGTGAAAAATCGTGGTTTTTAAATCGTTTGAAGGACAATTTAGAATCATCAAATCATTATGTTGATAAATAAAATGAATATCGGGATACGCTAACGAGTATCTTTGAATGATATCGGTTATATGTCCTAGTTCTGTCGCGTCTGATTTGAGAAACTTTTTTCTAGCAGGAACATTATAAAAAAGGTTTTTAACTTTTATATTTGTACCTACTGGACAAGATTTTTCTTTTTTTTCGATGCATTTGCCTCCCTCGATGAAGAGATGAACTCCTTTATTTTCATTCTCTATACGAGAGATTATTTCAACTTGACTAACAGCAGTTATACTTGCTAAGGCTTCGCCTCTAAATCCTAAAGTCGTTAAGGTATCTAAATCATTAATACTTCTAATTTTACTGCTAGTATGTCTTTCAAATGCTAATATTATCTCATCTGAGGGTATTCCTATTCCGTCATCGATCACTTGAATAAGGATTTTTCCCGCTTTTTTAATAATAATCCTTATTTCTTTAGCCCCTGCGTCTATGCTATTTTCAATCAATTCTTTAACGACATTACTTGGCCTCTCGCAAACTTCCCCTGCCGCGATTTTTTCTGAATCAAGAATTCTCTTAATTTTTTTTCTATTCACTTTAATTTCAATTTAAATGATAGTTTATCTATTTTTGAAGATATATATAAAATTCAATAAGCTTAAATTTAAATAAATACTCTATGAAAGATTAAATAAATCTTAAAATTAAATCTATCTCTATAAATAAACAAGAATTTGCAGTATAATGCGATTAATTGAAAAAATCCAAAACATAGATTTAATAAAAGGTTTTAAGCTCCATGTTCGAAATGTAGACCTAAATTCATTTTATAGGTCTAATTTTTTTAGAGTTTTATAATTATTTAAAAAGATAAAAATGAATGAAAAAGAGAAATATCCTTTACACCAATTATTTATTTGTATTTTTGTGTTAATATCTATTTTCTTAATTACTTTTAGGATTTTATTTAATTTTTTTTACTTTCCTGAATTAATAAAAATATCAAAAGACTACGATTATCGTCTGTTATTAAAAGGAATGGATAATGGTCTAATCCATTTTTACGATCCGATCGACAACTACGACTGGCCACCATATTACTTATATTTCTGGTTCTTTCTCTTTTTTCCTATGTATTTAATGCCTTTTGAAATTGGTGTTTATGTTTGGGATATCCTCCGATTAGTTATGGGTATATATATTGTACATGAAGCACCTAAAATTTTCAAAAGTGAACTTGATTTATTTATTTTTTACGCTTTAAGTTCTATAAGCTATGCGTTAGACGCATATTATAATAATTGTAATTTTTTAATCACTTTTTTATTATTCTTATCCTATGAATCTTTAGAAAAAGATAGGAAATGGCTTTCAGGATTATTTTTTACCCTAGCTACCTTTAAGATTAATTCCTTGTTATTTTTACCAATTTTATTAATTATAAAGAAAATAGAATTAAAAGATATAAAATTTTATATTATTCCTTTTTGTGTAGCTTGTATACCTTATATTATATTTCCCGAATATTTTATGCAGATGGTGGCAAATTGGGGTCATTCTGACGATTATGTAGAAGGAATAACAGGTTTTGATTCAATTTTTTGGAAAGCGTTACAACCTACGCATCTTATGACTATTAGTTTATTTTTATTAATTTTTATAGAAAATATTAATTCAAAAAAGAGAAAACATCAATTTAATGCTTTTTTTCTACCTATTTTAATAATATATTATGTGTATCTAACTATGATTGTCTTTTTTCTTCCCTTTCTGGGACCAAATTCTTAACTTTTCTATTTTTTCTTTTATTTCAATTAATTGCTTCATAGCGTCTACAGGTGTGCAAGCATTAATGTCTAGCATTTTAATTTGTTTAAGAAGTGCTTTTATATCTTTATCTAAACTTTTATCTAACGATCTTTCAGAACCAAAAAGACTGGTTTGTACGTATTTCTTTTTCACAGGAAGTTTGTGCTCTATTTCTTCTATATTCTTTTTTAATTTTGTTAATTCAGCGTTCTTGATTTTTATATCTTTTTCCTTCTGGCTTAATTCATCATCACATCCTGATAACTGCTCTTTAATGGCTTCAATTTCGGAACTTAATCTCTCTAGTTCGTTTTTTTTTCCGTTAATCATTTTATCATAGATTTTTCCGGAGGATCCCCCATTTCCATTTTCCTTAACAGTTGATCTAAAAGGATCTTTTGCTTCAATTTGCTCTAAAATTTCGAAAGCTCGAATAATCACGTCATCTGGAATACCGGCTAATTTTGCTACATGAATACCGTAAGATTTATCGGTACTTCCGGGTCTCAATTTTCGGACAAAATTAATACTTCCATCATCATTTTCAATGATATCTAAATGATAGTTTTTTACTCTTGGTAAATTGATTTCAGTTAGCTGGTGATAATGCGTACTAAACAGCGTTTTTGCTTTAAGTTTGTGAAGCTTTTCTAAAACTGACATTGCAATACTCTGACCATCGCTAGTACTTGTACCTCTCCCTAATTCGTCAATAATTATAAGGCTTTTGTCTGTTGTGTAATTTAGGATTTTAGCGGTTTCGGTCATTTCGATCATAAAAGTACTGAGTTTTCTTGCTAAATCGTCAGATGCTCCAATGCGGGTAAAGATTTGATCCACGACTCCAATATTCGCGGATTTTGCTGGGACAAAACAACCCATTTGAGATATTAAACAAATTAAAGCTACTTGACGAAGATAAGTACTTTTTCCCGCCATGTTGGGACCTGTAATGAGAAGTATCTGTTCTTTCTTGGGATCTAAATAGCAATCATTTGGAATGAACTTTTCTGTTAAATACATTTGCTCAACTACGGGATGTCTGCCTTCTTTGATTACTATTTTATTACTATCATTTAAAATAGGTCGGCAATAATTGAATTTTTCAGAGATCTCCGCAAAACATGCTAATACATCAATCATAGCTATGTTCCTTGCAGTCTTTAACACTTTTTGAACTTCTTTTTCAACTTTTTCTCTGATAGTGCAAAATATTTCATATTCCAAATCATTAATTTCTTCTTCTGCGGTTATAATTTTTTGCTCGAGTGCTTTTAATTCTGAGGTAGTATATCTTTTTGCGTTTTTAAGAGTTTGACGTTCCACATATTCCTCTGGAATCTTAGGAATATTTTTTAGAGTGACTTTTGTTATCTGAATGTAATATCCAAGAATGTTATTATGTCCAACTTTCAATCCAGAAGTTAAATTCCATCTTTTTTTTTGTTTGCTTTCGTAATCTAAAACGTATTTCTTCCCATTATTAATGAGATCTCGAAGATTATCAACTTCTTCGTTAAAACCTTCTTTGATTATATTACCTTCTTTAATGGTAATAGGAGGGTCGTCTTTTATGGAGATCTCTATTAAACTTCGAATCTCATTAAAATCGTTAATTTTGTCCAAGAATTTTAAAATTTCAGGGATTTCTGCTTTTTTTAATAAATTTTTAATTTTTGGAATTTTTTCAAGAGAGTTTTTGATGTTTAATAAATCTCTTGCGTTAGTTCGAGATAAGTAAGTAATACGATTGACATATCGTTCAAGATCTCCTATTATTTTTAATTCGTCTCTCAAATCAGACCTTAAAAAGATATCATCCTTAAATTTTTGAACGATATTTAGTCTATTATTAATTTCTTCAATATCTATTAACGGTTGCAAGAGTATTTTTTTTAATAAGCGGGCACCCATAGGAGTATGAGTATGATTAAAAACAGAATATAAGGTTGTGTCTTTTCCTTTTTCCCATAATGAAGCTATAAGTTCAAGATTTCTTTGAGTTACGTAATCTAAATGTAGGGTATGTTTCTCTTGGATTAAATGTATTTTATATACATTAGGAATTATGTCTCTCTGGGTTTCTTTTAAGAAAGCTAAAAGCCCCCCCGCAGCCTGAACGGCTAATTCTCTTTCTGGTCCTTCTAAATCAAATCCTTTCAAATTGGAAAGGTTAAATTGTCGCTTGATTAAAGAGTAGCACTCATCGTAATTAAAAGCATAATCATTATATTTTTTAATCACTGCTTCGGTTAAGTCAGTTATTAATAAAAATAAGCGCTCATCTTTTTCAAGTTCCGAAGGAATGATAAGCTCCACAGGATCGTATTGGGAAAAAATGCTAAGTAATCTTTCCATAGGATCTTTAATTTTAGACGAGAAATCAGTAGTGACAAACTCTCCCGTTGATAAATCTACAAAAGCTATACCGTAACCTTTTTTTTCTTTTACCATTGAAGCGATATAATTGTTTTCGTTTGATTTTAACATGTCTTGTTCAGTAATAGTTCCGGGAGATAAAATTCTTACCACTCCACGTTTAACTATGCGTCCTTTCACGGTCGATGGATCTTCCAGTTGATCTACGAGTATAACTGTTTTACCCATATTAATTAGGTTTTTCAAATAATTTCCCGCGTGATGAGGGATTCCTGCTAGAGGATAAGAATCTCCACCAATTTTTCTTTTAGTTAAAGTCAATCCTAATAAATTAGATACTTTTTTCGCGTCATCGTAGAAAAATTCATAAAAATCTCCCATCCTGTAGGCTAAAATGTAATCTGGAGGATATTTTTTACGAATTGATGCCCAATGCTTCATCATAGGAGTCAAAGAACGCTCGTCAATTTCTTCAAGAGACATTTTAAGAATTGGTAAATAATTTTACAATTATTATTAGTAAAGGTTTTTAAAAACGTTAATTGTTAATTTTTTAATATCAATAAAAAAAGAAGTAAGTTTGATATTTTATTATTAAGAGTCTGTTAAAATAGAAAAATAGTAGCAAAAAAAATACGATTTTTAAAATATGATTTGAATAGATTCTTTATAGGTCAATACCAAAATAGTTTTTAGCGTTATTATAGCAAATATCTTGAACTATGTTTCCTATTAAATCAAGATCATTAGGTAATTCTCCTTTTTCTATTTCCTCTCCCAATAAATTACATAATATTCTTCGAAAATATTCATGACGAGGATAAGATAAAAACGATCGGGAATCCGTCTCCATCCCTACAAATTGGCTTAACATGCCCATGTTTGAGAGATCATTCATCTGATCAATCATCCCATCTTTAGTATCAAGGAACCACCATGCTGGTCCGTATTGCATCTTACCAGGCACCGAGCCGTCTTGAAAGTTTCCAATCATAGAAACTAACATTGCATTATCTCTTGGATTTAGGTTAAATAGTATTGTTTTAGTTAATTTATCTTCCATATCAAGTGAATCTAAAAATTTTGAGAGTGCTTTTGCTATATTAAAATCTCCGATAGAATCAAATCCAGTATCAGGCCCGAGTTTATTCAATAGTCTTGCATTATTATTTCTTAAAGCACCAAGATGAAGCATCTGAATCCAACCTTTAGTATGATTCATTAACCCAAATTCAAGCATTGTAGCGGTTTTAAATTTTAATTGTTCCTTGAGTTCAAGTTTATTACCTTTCCTAATTTTTAAAAAAAATGCCTTTATTTCGCTTTCAGTGTAATCTTCTGCATAGATAGTCTCCATACCATGATCAGCAGCTCTACATCCAAGATCATGAAAATAATCATGTCTCTTCTTTATAGCGGAAATGAATGTATTATAATCGTCTATAGACATATCTGCAGCTTCTTCCAAATTATTAACCCAACTATTGAAAATATCTGGATTTTCGACGGATAATCCCTTATCAGGGCGAAATGTTGGAAGTACTTTTATTTCGTAATTATCATTTTTTATTTTTTTATGATGTTCTAAATTGCTGGTTGGATCGTCTGTAGTGCAAATAACTTTCACATTAAATTTCCTCAACAGATTTCTGACGCTGAAATCTTGTGAATTCAGCATAGTAGCGCTACTATTATAAATGTCTTGTGCGGTATCTGGATTTAATAATTTAGTTATTCCGAAGTAGTTTTTAAGCTCAAGATGACTCCAGTGGTATATTGGATTGCGCAGAGTATAAGGAATAGTCTTTGCCCAAGTAATAAATTTCTCAAAATCACTTTTACTTCCCGTAATGTAATCTTCATTTATTCCATAAGTTCGCATCAAACGCCATTTATAATGATCGCCATACAACCAAATTTGAGTGAGATTTTCAAAAATCTTATCATTTGCAATCTCATCTGGGGGAAGGTGAG
>JBHLLE010000222.1:0-6406 GCA_048885945.1 Candidatus Hermodarchaeota archaeon
AAATATATAAAAACTTGTTAATTATCTTTAAGTTTTTAAATTTCTAGAGTAAAAAACTTAATTAATATTTAAAAAACATAAACTAAATAAAGATAGCAATATTATCTTAATAGATTATAATTATTTGTATCAAATTGGTTGTAGTTTTTAAATTTTAATTCACATCTTACTATGTGAGACATTTTTCCGATTTTTACTATGAAAATTAAGGATGTGCAACCTAAATTTTGATATAATTCAAAAATCGGAGTTATAATATTATTTAAAATTAAATATTAGGTGAAAATTTTATGCCAAAGCCGAAAAAAAATCAAAATAAAAAAGGTAAAAAAAGATCTGGACCAAACGAGCAACCAGAAGTAAAACGTATCAAAATGCCCTTTAGAAAGAATGGTGAAATGTTTGGTAGGATTACTGATATTTATGGGCAAGAAAGAATGGGTGTGTTTTGCGAAGATGGAAAGCATCGAATGGGAAGAGTGAGGGGCAAAATTAAAAAAAGGGTGTGGATGAGAAAAGGTGATTTAGTAATTATTAATCCTTGGGATTTTGAGACACAAACTAAAGGTCAAAAAGAGAGGTGTGAAATTTCTTGGAGGTATTTTAGACATGAAATTTCATGGTTAGAGCGTCATAATAGGCTTCCAGAAATATTAGATATAAATAACATTACAATTTTTTAAATTTCTAACTTTTTTAATTTTATAATAAAAAAGGAAAAACATGTGAAATACAACCCAGATTTATAAATGTCTGTTTTATTTTATGTTCTGATTTAATGGATAACTGCCAATTTTTTTAGTATACTCGACCATCCATTTAAGACGGTCTATTGAGATTTCGGGATGAAAATTAGAAGGTGAAATCATAAATCCTCCTCCCTGCCCTAGAGCCTTAATTGCCTCCGTTACAGCAATCTCCACTTCTTCTTTTGTCGCATCGACCAAAATATGTTTAGTGTCAATATTTCCTATTAAACACAGCTTATCACCAACTTGCTTCTTAACATAGTAGGGATCGACAAATGGAAGTTCTAGACATTGCAAAGCATCAAATCTAGATTCTACTATAAAATCTAAAAGTGTGGTAATATCTCCGTCTGTATGTAAGATGTATTTTCCACCCCAATCGTGAATTTGATCTGCTACTTCTTGATAACAAGGTAATAAATATTCATTAAAATATTTAGGATTGATCATTGGGCCAGATCGAAATGCGATATCACCTCCTTCTTGGAAAACTTTTGCTCCACAATCTTTATACGCTTTGAAAGCTGTTAACACAAATTCAGTTGTATAATCAAATCGCTCTTTTACTAATTTAGGATCGTTTTTTAAAGCCCGAGCAAAATTACCCATCCCCATTCCTTGCCATACAGGAGGAAAAACAGAAGCCAAACTATTTTGAGCGATAAGAAATATTTCACAATTAGCTTTTTTGCATCTGCGTACTACTCCTCTATAAAATTTTTTAGCATTCTTATAAATTTCCTTAAAATTAGGTTTAGGATAATTCTCCCAATCGCTTCTATTCTTTATTGCTCCACCATAATAATCAGGATATATATTTCCATTGATATTCTTGATTTTATGTTTCTTACCAAAGATATCTGTCATCTCTTCCATGCTTTCAATAATGAATGGAATATATCCAACGGTAACCACATCAAATCCAAGCTGAGTTGCAGCAATCGCTCCTTTTGAAAAGACGTTAATTTCAAGATCACTAATAATCTCATTCACCATCTCAAGCCAATTTGGATTTTCTTTTGCTAAATCCTCAACAACTTCAAAAGTAGACCTTCTTTTTTTCCCGAGTACCTCATCTGCCAAATTTCCATCTATTTGATGTGTAAAAATGGGAACTCTATCGGGTTCCTCAAGATTTAAAGCGGCATTAACTCTTTCATAGCTATTCATATATATATTTGTGATTGAGATTTATTTAATTGTAATGAATTTATTGCTCTTTAAAAGAGCCTTAAAAACTCAAATAATTACCTTTTTATTAACAAAATTTTAATTTTAATTAAATAACGCTTTAAAATAGATGGTTAGATGTTTTCAAATAGAATTAACTCGATAAAGCCGTTTATAGTAATGGAAGTGCTAGAAAAAGCGCTAGAAATGCAGGAAAATGGTATAGATATCGTACATATGGAGATTGGAGAACCAGATTTTGATACTCCTGCAAGAATAGTTAATGGGTGCCTTTCAGATATAAAACTTGGAAAAACACATTACACTCATTCATTAGGTTATTTAGAATTAAGGGAAGCTCTTTCAGATTATAAATTCAAATTAAGAAATACTCGTTTTAATCCCAAAAACCAGTTTATGATCACAGGAGGTACAAGCCCAGCATTTTTCAACATACTTTCAACATTATTGAATCCTGGTGACGAAGTTATCATTACTGATTCAGGATATCCTTGTTATGCAAATTTTGTTAATTTTTTTGGGGGAAAAGCTATATTTATGCCAATATTCGAAGAAAATGAATTCGATTTAGAAATACTATCGATTAAAAACGCTATTTCTTCAAAAACCAAAGTGCTTATCCTTAATAGTCCTTCCAATCCTACTGGTCAAATTATAAAGGAAGAAACTCTCGAAAATATTGCTGATATGATGGTTAAACACGATTTTTGGGTGATTTCTGACGAGATATATTCTGAATTAACTTATGATGGTAAAGTAGCTCCTTCGCTAAGCGACGAAAAATTCAAAAGATGTCATCATAGACTTATTGTGCTTGATGGATTTAGTAAATACTGGGCAATGACAGGATGGAGGTTGGGCTATATAATCGCACCACCTGATTTAATTACAAAAATGATGCCAGTACAACAAAATTTTGCGATTTGTGCTCCATCAATTTCCCAATCAGCTGCGATTCACGCACTTAAATGCGAAGAAGAAACTAAGGAAATGTTAAGAATTTATAAGAAGCGAAGAAATTTTATTGTTAAGCGTATAAACGAAATAGAAGGAATTAGTTGTCTAGAACCTAAAGGCGCGTTCTATATTTTTGCTAACATAAAGCAACTCAAACTCTCAAGTATGAATTTTACCTTTCAAGTACTCGAAAAAGCACACCTTGCGTTATGTCCGGGAATTTCCTTTGGACCAAACGGAGAAGGTTATGTAAGAATTTCCTATCCAACTGATATCAAAAATATTGAAATCGGAATGGAGCGACTAGAAAACTATATTTCTAAAGAGTTATAGCGATGTTATAAATTTAATTTTCGGGCAACGAAAAAACCATCCTCCAAATGGCTAACCATTTACCACCTTCATATGTGAAAACAAACATATCTCGACCTCTATCGTTAAAAGTTTTGTCATCCATTTGATAAGACATTTCGAACCTATACGATACTACAGCGGTATTGTTATACAAATCAATATTCTGGTTAGATTCTTTAAAATCGAGGATTTTCGCTATAATTGTGAAATCCTCGTAACTTTTAACACAATTCTCCCTTCCTTCTCCTTTTTTTTCAAACTCAGACGAATATATTACCATATCTTTATGAAAAAAATTAGCTAAGTTTTTTAGGTTTCCATTAATCCATGATTTATTTATATCTAAAACAAGTTGCCAAATATTCTGTTTGCTCATTTTTAATTAGCTACCTCATTTTTTTGAAATTATATCTAAATATTTTATTTTAATAATAAGGTTTTCTAAAACCAATTTATTTTAAGTTTTAGATAATTATTCTTCCGCATAAGATAGGAACAGAAAAGATAAATAGTAATTAATTATCTTCTTAATTAAAAAAACGAGAATATATTAAATTGTTAGATATAATATTAATTCAGCAAGACTCAACGGGACTGAACCTATTAGAGTATCGACAAGAAGATACTAAACTAAAGCTTGAACACTCAGACATATTTAGTGGATTTTTAAAAGCGATCCAAAATATTTCTAGCGAATTAAATATTGGATTTCCTGTCTTGATTTCCACAGAAGGCTCAATGGGTCATAATTGTATAATAGTGCCTAAACCTCCGATTAATGTAATTATTCTCGTGGATCAGCACGATCCAATCGATCTTTGGAGAGAACAAGGAAATAGAATTGCTGAAACTTTTCTAAATAAATTTGGAACAACTGTCGATTCTTATAATATCACAAAATTCAAAGAATTTATTCCTACATTGAAGGAAATGTGCAAGTCTCATAGTTATTGTACTTAGAAAGATTACTTATTTTTAAATTAATTTTATGTTTAATAATTATTTTTTTATAGGAAGCGTGAAGAAAAAGGTTGATCCTTTATTTCTTCCTTCTGATTCTACCCAAATCTTTCCTTCATGGAGTTCCACGATTCTTTTGGCAATGTATAATCCCAATCCTGATCCTTCTATTTCATTATCTTCGGTTTGACCAGTTCTTTTAATTTTGCTAAATTGTTTAAAAATTTTTGATTTTTCGTCTTTAGTAAATCCAATTCCAGTATCTCTTATCGATATTTGATAAAAATTGTTTTTCGTTTCAGTTTTAATCGAGATTATCCCATTTGGAGGTGTATATTTAATAGCATTATTTAATAAATTAACCAATACCTCAGATATCCTCTCTTTATCAAATGTAGTTTTTAGATCTTCTCCAATTTTCGTTATTATTTCTTGGTTTTTGGTAATTGTAAGATAATTTAATTCCTCTATACTAGAATAAATTAAAGAAGATAAATCTTCATAGTAAAAGTCTAATTTAACTTCACTTGATTCTAATTTTGAACTTTCTAATATGTCATTTATAATTTTTTGAATTTTTGCAGACCCACTTTTTATATTTTGGAGCATTAAAATGGATTCTTCATCAAAACCTGTAGATTTAAGGTCCAATAACATATTAGTAAAACCTTTAATAATAGTTAAAGGTGATTTTAATTCGTGGGTTGTAGTTTTAAGCATTTCTGATTTTAAATTACTAAGATTCTTTAATTCTAATTCAGCTTCTTTAATTTTAGTTATGTCTTGTATTATAGCTTGATATAGTGATTTCTTCTCACTTTGTATCAATGAACCGTTAACAATCACCCAAGTCGTCTCCCCATTTTTTTTTTTTAATTGCAATTCTATAGGATCTACAACCTTGCCTTGAAATACGGCTTTTAATTTCTCAACTAAGTCACTTAAGTCTAAATTATGAAATACATCAAGACTAGTAAAATTTTTATTCACTATTTCTTCTCTACTATAGCCATAGTTTTCTAAGGTTGATTTATTACAATCAATAATATTTCCTTTTAAATCTACTAATAGTATAGGATTTGGAGAAGTCTGAAAAAGATCCCGATATTTTTTTTCCGATTGCTGTAAATCGTGGGTTCTTCGTTTAATGATTTTTTCTAATTCAAAATTTAATTTTTTTAGACTATTTTGAGATTGTGTAAGTTTTTGCTCTAAGTTTTTTTGCTTAGTAATATCTCTTAAAATCATTAAAATTTTCGCTTCTCCATTAAAATCTTCTATGATCTTTCCAATTGCATTTACCCAAAGATAATTTTCATCTTTCTTTTTTATCCTAAATTCTAAATTACCTTCGCCCATTTTAATATTTTTTCTTACAAAGTTAATTACTCCTCTGCGATCTTCAGGATGGATGAACTGTAAAGCAAATTTTCCAATTAACTCTTCTTTAAAATATCCCAATAGATTTTTATGAGCAGCTTCATTTACGTATTCGATATTAAAATTATGATCAAGAATTCTAATCATATCACTTGCGTTTTCTATGATAAGTTGATCATAATTCTCCGTATATACTTTCTTTTTCTCGCTCATAACCAAATATCCTGGAGATAGTTAAAAATATTTAAATTGTAAAATATTTAAAAATATACTTTATTGTCCAATCCCCTAAATAACAAGAATATTAGTATATCTTAATAATCAATATATAGACTAATCAAAATTTATGTATTTAAAAATATGTCTTTAACTTATCTGGCCAAAATGGCGTACTAGTTCAATATTTTGTAATAAAATAGAGCAATTCAAGATTAGAACTCTGAATTTTTGTAGCGCTTAACATTATGAAAGTAAATAATTACCTTCCAATTGCTTACAATACTCTGAAATTTCTCCGAATAAAGAAGCCGCTTTATCAAATGTTCCATTTTTTTTATATAACTTTGCTTCTTCCATTTCTAACATTAAGTCAAATAAAGGTCTAAAAGTACTTAGAATTTCGTAGATATTGTTTAGAATTTTTTTTACGAGTACAATTTTAAGTTCGACTTCTGAATCACTAATTCCATCTTTATTTTTTTTCATTACATGTCAAAAAATTTTTATTTAATTTTACTTGTGATTAATATATTTAATTACTTCTGCCTCGGAAGAGAGACAGCACCTACCTGCTGCAGAATACCCAGGTTATCCAA
>JBHLLE010000223.1:0-6403 GCA_048885945.1 Candidatus Hermodarchaeota archaeon
AATCAATTTATTCTCATGCCCAGTTTTTCTACTCTTTCAAAAGCAGATATAATCTCAGGAAGAGGTATGGGTTTAGCGATTGTTGCTGAAAAACTTAGAGAATTAGGAGGTACTTTGGAAATTCAGACAGAAAAAGATAAGGGAACAAAATTTACAGTTATGGTACCATTTACGAAAGCAATATTGAAAGCACAATTAGTTAAAGTGGCAGACGATTTGTTTGCTATTCCAATTGAAAATATTGAGCAAATCTACTTTTTAGATCCTAGTTTAGAGGAATATGTAGATGGTGAGCTATATTATAGGCTTAACTCACACTCGATTCCCGTCGTTGATCTAGAAAAACGCTTAAATCTAACGAGTACAAAAACGGGAAATAACCATTCTAAAATAGCAATTTTGTGTAAAAGTGATGATCAAAATTCAGCAATAATCGTTGTTGATGAGGTACTCCAACAATTGGATATTGTGGTAAAACCATTTAAATCAAGCTATTCAGATTCTCGAGATCTATTAGGATCTACTGTAATGGGTGATGGATCTATTTGTTTGGTTATAGACGTATTAAAAATTTTATCATCAAAATTGAAGGATAATCAAATTTCAATTATAAATAAATTTAATTAAATTTTTAGAGGAAAAATATAAAACCAAAAAAGTATAATTTGGAGGAATGATACAATGGGATTTAAACGAATTAACCAAGAAGAATTAGAAACTAAAACTGGTCCTTGTTTTATAGGTATGCCTTTAAGAAGGGCTACGGATAAAGGACTGCAAATGGATATGGAAATCGCAAATATTCAAGAGGGATATTCAATGGGAGCTTCTTCCAATATTTTTATTAAAAATGAGGAAGTTTTAGAATTCCAGTACGACTATGATGGAGAAAGAAAATCACTAATAGGGTCTGGAAATATGTCCATTACTAACACTTCAATGAGAGACAGAATATGGGATGCTAAATTAAGATTTTCGGGATCTGAATTTATTAATATTGAAGCAGGAGATGATCTCAATCTAGGAATATTCGAGCCAAATTCAACAAAAACTATTAATTACGAAATTATCAAAACTCACGAAATAAATGACATGCTTCAGATGAATGAAGAAATAGAGATATTAAATAATGAAATCGAAATTTATCAGGAAGAAATTGAGAATACTGGAGATATACAACCTAACTTAGAATATAACGGTAAAAATAAGAAATATTTACTACTTCAGGGAAGAGAAAACAAAGTCAAATTCACAATAACTTTAGAAAATGTGTCTACTTATTCATTAGAGAATATTAAATTTAAAAAACAATTTTCAAAACATTTCTTTGGTCTTCAATGGGAAAGCCAAAATCATACAAATATCAATGTGAAAGCAGATTATTTGGATTGGACTTTAACTGAATTAAAACCTGGAGCGGGAGTAAGACTTATTATTTACGCCAAGATTATTCCTAATAAAAAGGAAGTTATTAGAACTGGAAACATTGAGATTTCATATAATTTAAAAGATAGCAATTTTTCAGGAACTGAAATCACGGATTTCTCAGCATATTCTCATGCTATGCATGCGATAAACAAGATTGAAGAAGAAGATACACCAAATCAATGGCAATGCTCATTAAAATTTGAAAATCATAGTGATTTCGTAATGAAATTAAAATCTATATATGTACTAGATAAATCTAGAATAAATACGTTTTTAGACTTAAACTTTCAAGAATTAATAGAGAAAAGTGTGCTACAACCAGGTGAAAGTTATGTTTCAAAGGTATGGAATATTAATGATGAGAACGAACCAAAGTTTTCAAGAAAAATTGAATATTCTATTGATTATCAAGTAGATAGGAAATCTACAATTTCAGCTCAAATTGACGATTATCATTTCGAAATTGTTCAGGTTGAGGTTAAAAAGGAGATTTCTAAAGATGAAATCAAATCTTTTGAGGAATCACAAGTAGATAATAAGGTACTTATTAAAAATGTTGGTACTATTCCTATAGACACAATTTTAATTAAGGAAACAATTCCAAAAGATTTTCTACCACCTATGGATAAAGAAAATTTTAAATTGAGAAATTCAAAAACTGTAATAAAACCAGAGAATTATGACATTATTATTAATCCACAAGATGGAGATTCATCAAAAGAACATACTTTAGAAGTGAAAATTGATCCAGGAAACAATCATCTTAAACATGCAGTTAATGTTGATGATTTTATTGAGCTAGAATATTCACTTAAAGCAGTTAATCCTGATAATAAAGTTAATTATGAATTTCCAGTAGAGATAGATTCCTTTTACGCTATAAACAATAATGATCTTAAGGAATACTTTCTTATCAAGAGTCAATTAGAGCAAGGTGATAAACCATCAATAAAAATCTCTCATAGACGACGAAAAATTACAATGGAAAAAGAAATTTTTCCTGGAAAAAACATTGACGAATTTTCAATTAATATTACAGTTAAAAATCAATCTAATGTTGAGATTAAAAATATAGATATTTCAGATACATTTCCAACTGCATTTAAGTTAATTTCATCTAATCTAAAAAACCAACTAAGCAAACCTGATAATGAAGGTTTTTATACAATATCATTCATAGTTGATAAGATTCTGCCATATCAAGAAAAAGAGATAAATTACTATCTCCAAAACGTTAGTGGAAAAGAAATTCAATATTCTGAATTAGAATCATATCTTTATGGATAAAATCAAAAAAGAGGAAATAAATTAAATAAAAAAAGAGAAAAAGGAAGTGGAAAAAAATGAATTTTCAGTATTATGAAACTTTAATTGATAAATCAAAAAAATATCTAGGATATTTAGTAGAACATATTGAACCTAAGTTCACTGTTGACGAGCTTCCAATTTTTTACGATGATATTAATAAAAATGCTTTAAAAAGCACTAAGACATCAAAATCTAATGGACTTGAAGGTTTTATTAATATCGGAGATGATTACGATACAACTGCGGATTTATCAAAACTAACCGTTGAACAATTAAAATCATTATATCAAATTTTTATTAGTAGAGAAGTTAATAACAAATTAGCTGTAAAATGGAGAGTATATCAATACTTTAAATACGTGCGAGGTATAATAATAGAGAGTATATTAGTAAATAGAACAAATACTTCAGATCAACTAATTGACTTTATCTTAGAAACAGGAAATGGTAAATTAATACTTATTTTATGTTTTGAAATGTTTGGAATTAATACCTATAATAAGGCAGTTGAAAACATTAAGAAATTTGTTGAAGTACATAAAATGATACCTTATCGTATTATTTTCGCAACTAATAAAACGTATCGAAATTTAACTATTGATACACCAATAAAAATTAATGCAAGTGAGATTCAACCTGAATTATGGGTCGAGTGGATCGAGACTAATAGTCCTTTTAATGGTGAAGATCTAATAATCGTAAATAACTCAGAGTTAAAAATAGCAGGTTATAATTTTACGGGTATGGAAGATTTACTTGATTATACTTATGAGTATTCCGATGGAGGTCAAACTTCAATTTTTATACAAAAAGACTTCTTTTCTACTAGTAATACAGATAATCCAGAAGTAGAATTGATATGGAAAGGAATTATGTTAAAAGAGGGAAATTTATAGAAAAAGGTGACGAAAAAAATGTTGCAAACACAATTTTCAAAAAGTATTAATGCTGTTATTATTCAAGTGCGGGACGAATTATATTTATTTGACGTTGATTTCGTTAAAGAAATATACGTTCCTAAAGATAAGATAATACCAGTCCCATTAGCGAATAAAGCAATTGTAGGTATAATTGACATAAGAGGAGACATTTATTCAATTCTTTCACTTAGACATATTATTTATAATAGTGAAAGTGTTTTTAATTTAAATGGGAAAGCACGTTTACTCTTATTAGAAGTAAATGGTCTAAATATTGCATTTTTAGTTGATTCTGTTGTTGGAGTCAGAGAGCTTCCAAGTTCAATCTTTAGAGCAGACGGCTCCATTATAAAGACAAACATTGACCTTAAGTTTGTTAAATCAATTGGTAAAATACAAAATCAATCCTACTTGTTATTGGATATTTATGCGTTAATTGAACCATTCATTAAAAACATAGAAAGTAAACCAAAAACTATACCAGAATCCTTTCCAAAGGTATTAGCTCAACCAAAAGTTATACCTAAGACCAAACTTGAAACAAAGGAATCTACTACTGTTGTAATTACACCAAAAACAAAATTAATTAAGAAAAAAATAAAAGTTGAAGGAGATACATTAGCATTAAGCTCAGAACAACAAGATGTACTCAAAGAAGTAGGTAATATTGGCGCAGGAAACGCTGTAACTGCTCTCTCTAGATTAATCAAGAAAAAAATTAATGTAAATCTTACAGATGTAGGAATAATTTCTTTCGATCAATTAGCTAAACAATTTGGCGGTCCAAAGGAGAAAGTATGTGGAATATTTTCTAACATCAATAAACCATCTCAATCTACTATATTACAGGTTTTTAATACAAAACCGTTAATGAAGCTTATTGCAACATTAGTAGGTGATAAGTCAAAGATTGATCCTGAAAAAATCAACGATAAAAAAGATCTTGACGAGTATGCCATCTCTACAATTACTGAAATGGGAAATATTATGGCAGGTCATTATGCTTCTGCATTATCAGACCTATTAGGAATGAAAATGATGATTAATATTCCCGAATTTACTATGGTTGAGGCCCAGATGTTAGGAAACTTTCTTACAAAAGAATTGGCAGAAATTACTGAATATGTTATAATAATAAAGACTTCAATAGATATATCTGAATATCAATTGTCTGGATTCTTTTTCTTAGTCCCAGATATAGATACATTAGAAGTTATATTCAACAAACTTGGGATAAAATATAAAGAAGGAACTACTTCAATAATACCTAAGAAAACACCCGATGTAATAAAAATGAGCGATATTAAACTTACCGACGTACAGAGAGATGCTTTACAAGAAGTTGGTAATATTGGAGCGGGAAATGCAGCAAATGCGTTGGCTCAAATGATCAATAAGCGAGTTGATATAAACATTCCATCCGTTGAAATGGTTGAATTAGATAAATATGCTGATAAAATAAGTAAAAAGAACGAAAAATTATTAGTAGCTTGGAGTAATATAACAGGAATGACAAGAGCAACTATACTTTCAATATTTAATATAAATGATATTGTTGATCTTACAGCGATAATCGTTGATGATAAAGACAAGAAAAAAATTGATATGAGAAGGAAAATAGAAACTGCTAAAGATTTTCCATTGATTTATAGAAGTGCTATGAGCGAGTTAGGACATATATTAGGAAGTCATTATACTACCGCAATAGGAGATTTACTAGGGATTAGATTAATGACTGAGCCTCCAGATATGAGTGTAGACTCTGGAAGGCAGTTGTTTCATATATTAAAGGAAGAAATTGGATTATTAAAGAAATTATCACTCGTGATAACCACTAATGTCATTATTACAGATTTCAAAATAACAGGAACTTTTCTATTTATACCAAACCTTGATACACTACAAGTTTTACTAGATGCATTATCCAAATTCTACGCATAAATTTTAAACTATAATCCAATAATTTTTTTTTTCAAATTTATAAATTATTTGAATCCAATTGAAGGATTTTTTACTAAAAATTAAGTAAAGAAATAAAATGGTAAAAAAAAATGGTAAATGGCAGCTATACAGAATATATATATCAAATTGTCGGGGAATCTCTCGAGTCCAATCCAGATAATATATTTGAAGCTGAAGAAGTATATTTAATAGTTGATAGAGATTTAAAGTTAATCTGGATTTGGTCAGGAAAATATTCACGCTTATTTCATAGGTATATTGCTGCTAATTGGGCGGGAAAATTAAAAAATAAAAAGAAATTTTACAATTTTAAATATGAGTTAGTTAAAGAGGGAAGGGAACCAGAAGAATTTTTAGTTATTTATAATGAAATAAAAGATAACCAAACAGAACTAGAATATCCTGGTCAATCTAGGAATAATAAAATAAAAACTAAGGTTTATAATCCGTTAAAAAAAGCAAGTTTTACGACCCAAGCTGTTAATAAAATATCAAAATTAAATCAATCTCGGATTAAAAGTTTATTAGCGGATATTAGAGAAATTCAAAAGCATATTAAATATTCTTTTGAGCATATTGAGCGAAGAGTTGCTGAAATTGAAAAAATTCTAGAAGAATGAGGATGATTTAAATGATTAGTTTTGATTTAATTAAAATCCATCAGCGCCCTTACGAACAACTCATTGATTTATTAAGTCGAGAAACAAAACTAAATTTTTATTATTATAGAAGAAATTTTGTAGAAAGGAGAATCAAATCACGAATGATTCGAGTAGGGTGTTATA
>JBHLLE010000224.1:0-6401 GCA_048885945.1 Candidatus Hermodarchaeota archaeon
TTCCAGATAATTGATGACATACTAGGAACATTTGGAGACGAAAAAATTACAGGAAAACCTACGGATGGAGATATACGAGAGGGTAAGAAGACTTGCCTTTTGGTTGAAGCATATAATAAATTAACTGGTCAAAAAAAGGAAGAACTTATGGAGTTAATGGAAAATCCAGATATGTCTGCTGAAGACGTTCAGAGCGTTAAAGATTTATATATAGACGCAAATGTAATAGAGTCTTGTAAAGATTTAGCCAATAAATATTTTCGAGAAGCTGAAGTTGCTTTAAATAATTTAAAGCCAGTAATTAATCAATCAGAAAGAGAAATGTTTGAAAATTTGTTGAAATTTGTATTAGAAAGAAAGTTTTAAAATTCTTTTATCTTAATTTTTTATCCATTGATGTAATTTTCCTAAAACAACTCTTTTATTTTTATTATTTTTTAATTCACTTGTATTTTTTAGATTCATTAACCAAAGGCAAGAACGAAGCTCGTTCTTTAATGTACTTATTTCTTTTAATGAATTAGTTGTCGTGTGATTTTCATAATCCTTCCAAGAGGTTAATAAAAATTTGTAAGCAAAACCGCCTATATCCGCTCCAAGAATAATACTTTTAGCAATATCTATACCTGTGTTCAATCCTCCTGTAGCAATTATTAATTTATTCGTAACTTTCCTCACATTATATATGCTTACAGGTGTTGGGATGCCCCATTCTCTAAATAAATCTCCGGGATTTCGAGTAAACTTCGTAGTAGAATTTTTGTTACGTACTGATTCTATTGCTGCAAAACTAGTACCGCCCGCACCACCTACATCGAATCCGTCAATGCCAAGTTTATCAAGAGTTATTGCTAATTCTTGGTTGAAACCAGAGCCAACTTCTTTTGCAATTATTGGAATATCAGTAGAATTTCTAACTTTCTCGAAATTTTTCTGGAAATTTTTATAGGATCGATCGCCTTTTTCTTGAACTAATTCATGTAAGGCATTAAAATGGATTGCCATAACATCAGCATCAATCATTTCGATGCATTTTTTAAAATCGTCAACTTTAAAATCAGGATCACTTAACTGACCAATGCCAATATTTCCAATAATTGGAATATTGGGCGCAACTTCTCTAACAACACGAAAAGAATCTATTAAAGAGGGATCAACTAATCCCGCACGTTGACTCCCAACACTCATTATTATGTTTTCTTGTTCAGCTGCTTGAGCTAAAATTCTATTTAGCTCTTTAGATATAGAATGTCCTCCCGTTATTGCGGCAATACAAATAGGAGCAGATATCTTTTTATTAAAAAAAGTAGTTGATAAATCTATCTCATTAAAATCATACTCTGGAAGTGGATGGTGAATTAATTTAATGTATTTAAAATAATTATCCAAATGTTGAACATTATAATTTATGGGAATTTTCAAATGTTCTATCTTTCTTTTACTGATTTCTTTCGTTTTTTCTAAATAAGAAGGTATCATTATTTTCGTACATTCAATATTTTGCCCTTTGAGAGCTTTCAGGAGATATCCGTCTTTTAACCCATTTAAAATCTGAACTTCAATGTTTAATTCACAAATTTCCTTAATTGAGTTAATTTTACCCCTAATTCCACCCGTCACATCAATTTTTTGAGATAATTGAGCTAAATTTAACCTATCGAGTTCGCTACAATCAACATTTTGAGCTAATAATATTTTCTCTTCTCCTCTCTCTGATTCCCTAACAAAAATCCCGTCGACTTCAGTAGCAAAAATCACTTTTGATATAGTTCCTTTTTCGAAATATCTACATAATTCAAGAATAATACGATCTCCTGAAATGATTGAAAATGACTTATTTTTCTCAAAAATAATATCTCCGTAAAGAATAGGTATGACTCCTAAATTTAACGATTTCTCAATTATACTAATGGATTTAGAAAATATATTCTCAAAATCTTTTAAAAAAATGCTAGATGCTTGAAACGCCATTGCAGGTTGATTTTTTTCTAAAAAACTATTTATAAGGTATGTATTTAACCTATTCATAACTTCATGGGTTTTAGTGAGACCAAATATCTGATCTTTAATTTTTAAATCTAAACCGTTTGAAATTTTATATTGTTTTGCTACGGGATGTCCAAATGAACCACCGCCGTGAACTATTATAAGCTTTTCTTTTTTACTTTCAATTATTTGATTTATTGAGTTTTCGATTACATCTTTTCTTATCGAAAATGGTTCATTTTTATCTGTTATTAAACTTCCACCTAATTTCAAAATAATAATATTACCTTTTTCTTTCAAAGTCAACACCTTGATTATCTTATATTCGGACTCCAAGTAAAATTCATTTATTGGATGCTAAAATCAATATGAATTATATTTTATTATTTCAAATTAATTCTTTTATATTAAGTTAATTAGGTAATGTTGCTCTAAATACATTAGTAGAGCTAAATTAGAAAAAAATAATTCAAAAAATTTTATAATTGTATTTCTTAAATTATTTGCTATTAAAAGTTTTTTTAGATAATAAGATGTACTTAATAAAATAGTTGTGAATTGCTGTAGCATACATAAAAGAAGAAATTTAAAAGTACAAGGATTTATTTATTTAAACAAAACTTTTATATTCAAAAATAAAATTTTCTATTATATTCTTAAATTGAATTTATGGTGAATTTGAATGACCTTAATTGCAATTACAGGCGCTTCTGGAATAGTATTAGCAATTGAATTACTAAAAAAGTTAAAAGAAAAAAAGCTCAATACAGAATTAATCATTTCAAAAGCTGCTAAATTAGTAATAAACAGTGAGACTGCATATTCCATTTCAGAAATTAACGATTTAGCAACAAAAAAGTATGATGTGGACGATTTAACTGCCCCTCCAGCTAGCGGTTCTTACAAAATTGATGCTATGGTTATAGTTCCTTGTTCAATGAAAACCTTAGCTGCAATCGCCAACGGATTTACGGATAATTTAATCACCAGAGCTGCAGATGTAACTATAAAAGAAAAGAGAAAACTCATATTAGTTGTAAGAGAAAGCCCGTTTAATGCAATTCACCTAGAGAATATGCTTAAATTAGCAAGATTGGGAGTTATAATATTCCCACCAATCCCTTCCTTCTATATTAAACCTCAAAATATTGATGAATTGGTCGAACATTCAGTAGGGAGAATTCTTGATCAATTAGGAATTGAAAGCAATATAAAAAGATGGGGACCTGAATAAATGATGATAGCTAATTAAAAAATTTAGCTAGTAATTTTTATTTTTTTAGAAATTTAACCAATAATTGTTCTCCACGCATTGTATCCTTGGTCTTCAATTGCAGAGGCGATATTTTCTTGAATTTTTTCATTTTCAGTTATTGCGATGACTAATCCTCCTCGACCCGTACCAGTCATTTTTGCTCCTATTGCTCCATTTTTCAAAGCAATATCAACCAATTTATCGTTTATTTCTCCAGAAACTTCGATACTTTGGAGTAATTTATGATTTTGGTTCATTAAATTACCTATAGTAGTAATATCTCCTTTAATTAAAGCCGTTCTTGCTTTCTCGGCTAAGATTTTGTATTCGTTAAAGATTTTTTCAAATTTTTCGGGATCCTCTTCTTTTAAACGCCTAACATCGGCTACAACTTCTACTGTTGAGGCAGTTATTCCTGAATTTGCAATAACTAATGGAATTTTATTTGGTGTTTGAAGAAGATCTAAGGTATTTTTTCCACCGCTTAAGTTTTTCACAAACCAAATCAATCCACCATAAGTCGAAGCAGTGTTATCAATTCCAGAAGGTGTTCCGTGATATGCTCTTTCTCCTTCGTATGCTGATTCATTAATCTTTTCGTCGTCCAATCCTAGATTAAAGGTATCGTTAAGGGCGCGCGATAAAGAAGTACATTGAGCTGCAGACGCACCAACTCCACTTGCAGCAATTAATTCTCCGGCAAATGTTATTTCAAGTTTTTGACTCGCCGTATCTATTTTAAGATGTTCAAGTACATTTTTAATTGATTGCATAGCTTCGTCGTATTTCTTTTTTTTATATCCCGGCGTAGCAGGTCTCTGATCGTCAACAGTCCAACCTTTTCCATCAACCACTTCAACTTTAGCAGTCGTATAAGAGCCTAATGCAGATGCGATAGCAGGAAGTCCATAAACGACGAAATGTTCGCCGAATAGTATGGTTTTCCCATATCCTTTTCCTGTACCCATTTATTTCACCTCTACAGTACCTTCTGATCCATTTACTTTAACAATCTGTCCATTTTTAATGTTATTAATATCAATTTTGTCAACACAAGGAATTTCACTAATTATACATCCAACCGCTATAATAGTATCAATCTGTACATTTACAATTGCTGCTGGTGCAGTGTTGTTCTTTTTCATTCTATACATCGTATAGGATCCTACAGTTGAACCTTTGCCACTAGGAAATACCAAAATCTTCCCTGTAATTGATTGTCCTTCAAGTTCATGCCCAACCTCTACAACTTTTCCTGAATCTGGATCAACGCCTCCATAAAAAGAAATTCCATCGTTGGTTACTATGGCTTCTGCCTCAGCAGTTCCTTTATAAATTTTTCTTCCTACAAACTTCATTTTATAGCCTCCTCTACACATTCTTGGATGGTACCAATTTTCACTTTAAATTTATTCTTAGCACGTCCGTAATAGCACGCTTTTGCTGAATCTACCATTATACCCTTAAAGCGCCCTTTAATTGGAGCTACTACACAACATGTATCTGCCGCAAACTTCGCTCCAGAATCTTCTATGATTTTAGAATAACCTGCTTCATCTGCGATTCTTTTTGTTGGTCTAGCAGTAGTAATCCAAAATTCTTTTTTTACTTTTTTTCCTTCTAATAAATTTGCTAATTGCGCAATCTCATGAATCGATGCGTGTGGACAACCAATACTTATAAAATCTATTTCAGCTTCATCGTCAATAAGTTCAGCGCGGGTTCTATCTAAATCATTTTGATTAATTTCAACGATATCCTTATTTGGTTTAGGATACTTATTAAATTCTGGCGTAATTCCTTCCATATGGAATAAAGCAGTTCCACCGTAAGTGGCAACAGACGCACAGAAAGACTTGAGTTCTTCAACTGTGGCAGAAGAAATTCCCACAATATAAGGTATTTTCTTTCCTAACTTAACCAATTTATCACCAATAATTTTCCCTAAGACACCAAATTCGTCAGTACCTTTGACTGAAGAGTTTACAATGAATAATACTTCAGCATGACGATTTTCATCCAGATGATATCCATATATGGGTGTTTTTCCAGTTAATGCAGATGCTAATGCGCTTGGACCTCCTTCACGGTTAGTTCGAGCTCCAATAACTGAATTAGCATAACAGACAGCACTACTTTCTGCCCAGGCAAGATGTTGTCCGTAATGAGGTGAATTTCCAATTAAATACGGTGTACATGAACACGTAGTAATTATTCCCATTTTAGCAAAAGCATCTATAGCACGATTCTGGTTTTTAGCAAATTTAGCATCTATTCCCAGTACTTGCCAATTTTCGCGATCCATACCTGCTGGATTTAAAGTTGTTAATACTCTAACATTTCCATCTTTTGCCATTTCGCTTAAAAATTCTAATCCCGCTTCATCAAGATTAGCGTAAGAAACTCCAGCTATTTGAACTCCGCAAACTTCGACCATAGATTCAGCATCAAATATTTCTCCTAAAGTAATCAAAATTTCCATAGATTTCTGAGCAGCCTTTCCATACTTTCCTTCTAACATTTCCTTTTCTTCTTTATCTAAATTCATACTTATCTCCTTTAATTATTTAAAAATATTTTTTTAAATCTACTTGTGGAAAATCTGCTATTTCAAAACTTTTACCTTTAGGTACTAATGGTTTTGTTAAATCAAATCCAATTTTAGTGGTCATTTTTGTTCCCGGCTCTGCACTAGGATCTAAACTACTTCCTGGTTCTTTATCTTTAATAAGCATTTTAGAATCGCCTTGAAAGCGAGTTGCCATGGCCCATTCCACGGATAATGGATCGTAAATATTAATATCTTTATCTACAATAAATACATGTTTACAACTACTATGACCTGCAAAAGCACCATTAATTGCATCCATACCATCGCTTTCTGATTTTTTATCAATTTGAACAATCGCGTGTAACCAGGAACATCCTCCAGGATTAATATTAACATCCAAACATTTAACACCTATCTCATTAACTTTATTAAAAATAGTTGGTTCTCTTGGCATTCCCATTAAGATCTTATGCTCGAGTGCCCCTGGCAATAAAGCTTGCCAAATTGCGTCTTTTCTGTGAGTAATTTTTTTAACTTCAAAAACTGGTTCCTCTCTTACAACATCGTATGTTTCAGTAAGATCTACAAAAGGACCCTCAACATGTTTTT
>JBHLLE010000225.1:0-6399 GCA_048885945.1 Candidatus Hermodarchaeota archaeon
TCAAAACTCATCAGTTCAGTAAAGCAAAAAAGCCGATTCATCTTTCAGCAAAAGAAATTCAATTATTGCAATATTTCCTATAATATCATAAGATTTTGGAATTAGATCTAAATATTCATCTTGGATTTTATTTTTTAATGATTCTCTAATCGTCCTGGACTTATAATTTGGATTTAAAATAGATTTTTTCGTGATAATCTGAAAATGAAATTTTTCTTTTAAAATGTAATTTAATCTCTCAATTAATAATTTATTATCAATTAGGGGAAATAAGATGTAATCATCTTCTTTTAATATTTTCAACTTATGATTTATTAATAACTTCTTCTTGAATTCTTTCCTAATTAAATTTAAGAAAAGTTGAGCTTCCTTTTTTTTAATTTTTATATATTGACTCTCTTTACCATTCATTGTCTTATTTGTTATCATCTACTTCAAATATTATAGAAAATTTCACACTAGGATTTTTTAATTTCTCAATCAGGTTTGGTTTAAGATCTATTGAAGCTTTATTACAATTAATTAGCACTGTACGATCACAAATAAAATTACTTTTACGGAAAACAAGATCTTCCTTATCTAATAATGTTAAACTTTTATTTCCAAACCCATAAAAAGAATCGGTTAGGTTTCCACTTTTTACGATTACTTTAATTTTATAACCTTTTCTTATAAAATATTTTAATTTAGAATCAAGACTCTCGCAAGATTTTGATGCATTAATCCCAAGTATACAATTTCCTCTCTTAGTTAAATAGTTTTTTTTTGTTAATTCTATAGTAGTTTTATGTGTGCATAAAATGTTTTTGTGACCAAAAGCGTAAATTTCTTCTACAACTGGCATTTTATTTTTTATTCTTTGAAAAAATTGAGTAGATCATTTATATTATTAAAAATTGAAATCTTTAATTTGTATCTTGAAAGCAGGTCGGAATTTAATGTGTGAATCGGATGAGTTTCGGAGAATTCAATAAATTCTCCAAATTGATTAATGATATCGTCGGGTATTAAGATACCACATTTATGATAGTATTTAGCATAGGAATTGAAAAAATTTTCTAATTTTTTAATTGAATTATAAGCAATTGTATCGTTTTTAGCAATCGGACTTATTGCTTCGTATTGACCCATTGGAAAAGTGTCTATTAATTCAAGAGGAATAATTCCAAAAAAATTAGAACTAAAAACTACATGTAAATACCGACGAGGGATAATCGTATTATTATTTATCAATTTTATCCATTTGCTAATACTAGGAGAATTTTCTCCTTTAATGTCCAACTCCGGTAAAATTATTAAAAATTTTGCTTCTTTAGGGACTCTATAATTATTTCTAAGTCTTAGGTTATATCGTTGAATGATTGGTCTGTATAAATCTGTTGAAGAATTAAATAGTCTTCCATGGTTTTTATATAATTTTTCGTAAATTTCTAAAAAGTCACAATTTTCTTTAATATTCTTTACAGCATTACTTAAATTAGGATGATTTCTAATACGCGTGTCTATAAGTTCCCATAGATTTCCTTCTCTTATTGCTTGTCTTATAGTCTTTAATTCTGAAAATGACAGGAATAAGTTATGTTTTGCTAATAGTTCTGTTTTTAAGGGTTTATCAAAGCTATTTAGTTCTCTGGGGGTATATTTAGAACATATAGGACAACAGCATGGAAATTCTTCTAATTCTTCAAGCTTTTTTGTACCAGTTGATAATGTAAAATATCTTTCCTCTTTTGCAAACAACACATAAGCAGCCGAATCCATTAAATCACATCCACAAGCCACAGCTAAAGAAAAAAATTGAGGTAGTCCTAATCCAAACATGTGTAATGGTTTATTAGTAGAATAATTCCTTTTCACATTTAATAGAATTTTTATAGTTAAATCAAATCTATATTCTAGAAACGCTTTGACTAATCCTCCTATTGCATAGATATCGAAATTTAATTTACACATTTCAGTGGTGCTTTTTTTCAATAAATCTACATATTTCCCTCCATGTATTGGACCAATCCAATGATATTTTTCGTTGATTCTACGCTTTATGTTTTCCTTTGCTCTTGCAATTGTTATATTTACTTTATTTTTTGCGGTTTCATAGGTATCGTCAAGTTGAACTGGTATATCTAAAATTACAGGAAAATCTGATAATATTTTTTCTTGAAAACCTTCAATTTCATCTGCATTTATATCTAATTTAGACTCATTATACATATATTGCTGAAAAGCGCCACTATCTGTTGCAATTAAACCATCAAAATTTAAGTATTTATGAAGTCCTTTTGATAACAGTTCCTCTTTTAAAACATCATTTTTGTAAATGATATACGCATTAGTAAAAATTGCTTGAGCTCCAAAATTTTTTAGTTCTGATGGTGTGATAACATTTTTATTTGGATGGACTACTGGAAATAAATTAGGAGTTATCATTTTTTTGTTATTAGCTGTTATTTCTCCTATTCTTCCAAGTATATCAACATCTAATATTTCAAAATTCATATAGAATCACGATATTCCTTACTAATTTTTAATCAAAGAATTCATTTAAACGATTTGTTTGACTTAATTTTTCAAGCCAGTCTATTTTTCCAACTGAATGTTTTTCACGATTTTTCCTTTCTAAAATTAGATCTCTAATAAGATTTGCTGAAGAGTCAATGCTAAGATTACTTGTCTCAATTTCCAAAATTGGTGCCCTTATTTGTTTTTGTAAAAAATAATTAACACTATTTCCCAAAATTTCTGCTTGTAGATTTTCGATTATTTTACTATGTTTGTATCCTCTAAGTTTTAATCTCTGATATAAAACATCTGGATCACATCTCAAAATAATCGCTAAATCGACATATTCTTCAGGAACTATATCTGAAAAATGACTTTCAATTATTAAGTAATCATACCTCTGCTTATGAATATCATTAATTTGAGTTCTAATGTATGAAATTAGCTTCTTTTCGTCAATTACATAGGTATCTCTTTCTTTATCGTATTTAATGGTAAGATTCTCTGAAATTACAATCTCATTGAGCGTCAAAACTTTTACATTAATGATTTCTGACAACCTCCTTGAAATTGATGTTTTTCCCGTTCCGGGAGTTCCAGACACAATTATTATCTTCATTTATAATCAATATTTCTCGAAAATGAATAAAAATTAATGCGAATGGGGGGCTTCGATCCCCCGACCTCACGGTTATCAGCCGTGCGCTATGCCAAGCTAAGCCACACTCGCATTTATAAAGAATTAATTTCTTTAAGTTTATAATTTTATATAATTAGACTTAATTGAATTGATCTAATCATAAATGGTTAAAAAATATTTTGAAGATTAATAAAATAAATTTCAAAACTAGAAAATACTAGTTAATACATTAAATTCTAAAAACTCTTAATTTATTCCATTCAGAATAGAAATCATACCATTCTATTTTTTTCTTTAAATACATTTGCTAATTTTGTATATTAACAAATAATTTGTGATTTTAAAAAGATTTACGAAATAAGGCGATTAAATGACTTCTAATATCTATATAAAAAACCATTTAAGAGAGTACGAAATGGTGGTAATTTTAATCAATTATTTAAGAGAAACATGGGAAACAAATTATAATCCTAATCTTGAGAAAATTAAATTTGACCTCCAAATAGACGATAAAAAATCTGAATATTTGTGCAAAAGAGCAATTACTCATTTGATTAATCGTAAATTTATTAAATTGGAAAATGATTTGATTGAGATTAGAAGGATCGTCAAAGGAATTAACCCATTACCAGATAAATATGAATATTGGCAATTCTGGGATGAAAACTAAAACAAATTTAATTTCAATAATATTAATCCATATCAATTAAAGACATGAGAGGAAAAAAATTTTTTTTTCTATATATTCACAGAAAATTTCCACACTGTCTTTTTTTATTTTAAATTCAACACAAAGAATTGGAAGAAGATGAACGTAGAAGATCAAAATTATGAAAACTTTTTCCTAGAAAATAGATTAAATTCAAAGAAAGTCTTTTTGTCGCTTTTTAATTTTAATCGTATTCCTCCAATCGTTGGAATAATTTTATCCACCCGATCAGGACTTTCAATTTTAACCTATGAATATCACACTAATGATAGAAATAAGTATGGATCAATCGATTCCTATTTAAATGACAATCAAGAACACCTTTTAGATCTTATTTCTATGTACTTAAGTTCGTTAATCAATTTTGCAGATAATATTAACATTGAAAATTTAAATAATGTAGGAATTGGAGGGTCCAATATCAAACTTAAAGTATTTTTTAAACATGCAGATTATATGTTAATCATTTTTCTAAATTCGAATACTGATTTAAGTTTAAGAATTCAAGATTTTATTTTAGATCATTTCGAAAAAATCTTTAAAAAATATAGCTACTTTTTAGAGCATTATAACGAAGAAGGTTCAATACAGATTAGGAAGAATTTAGAATGTTCAGGAGAGAAATGGCTGAAAAAATTAAATAGGTTTTATATTGAAGCTTACAAGAAGCTTTACATTGCAAAAGATAAAAAGTTTGAAAAATTCATGGCCAATATTAAACCTTTAATATTTGAAACGTTAGAATATTACTTAAAATATATTCCTGAAGATAACAAAACAGATATTTGTCGAGAAATTTATGAAAAAATTAACAATGAATTATCTAAACATTTTTAAAAAATTTTGATTAAAAGAATCAATTAGACTCCACTTCTCGATTATATTTTCTATTATAAAGTTCAAAGAATTTAACAAAAAATTTTGAATAAATTTCTAATGATTTTAAAAATTCTTTAATTTCAATAAATTCATCATCAGTATGCTCTAATTTAGGATCTCCAGGACCATATGTTATTGATGGAATACCATAATGTATCCCAATTGAATTAATAAAAGTTGTTCCAGTCTTTTTAATAATTTTTGGTTTTTCTTCTATAACCTTGAATATTGCCCATCTTAACGCTCCAATAATCAACTCGTCTCCTTTAACTTCAAACCCTTCAATTAAACTCGAAATATTTTCTTGAACCTGAAATTCTAAGTTCTGGTTCTTTTCATAGACCTTTTTAAATCTTAGAATTTTTTTTCTAATCTCAGATAAAATTATTTCTGATTTTATATTTGGAGGAAATCTGATATCTACATTTATTATACATTCTGAAGGAGTGCAATTTGTAAGATTACCTCCAGAAATTATCGTAAGATTTGGTATTATTTGATTAAAATATTTTGTTTTTTTATTTTTTAAACAAAATTTTTCAGTTAATTCCCAACAGACTCCTTTAATCATATTCCATATTTCTAAACAGACTTCAATTGCGTTAATAAATTGCCATGAACTTGCTACATGACCCTGATGAGACAATACTTTAATCCCAATGTTAATTCTTCCTTTATATCCTATACAAATCTGATTAATTTTTGTTGGTTCTCCAAAAATAGCAAAATCTGGATGGATATCAGACTTTATAAATTCATTTATTCCTATTAAACTATCCTCTTCTCTAATTATTCCAGCAAATATGATTTTTCCAAAACATTCTATTTCATAACGTTTTTCCCCAAAGCAAATAGATTCCTGACGCTTCCTTACTCTCTTCCAAAAATATTTCTCGTATAATGCTGCTCCACATTTGAAGCAAACTTCAACGCCATCCTCGTTTTTCGTTCCAAATTAGGAGCAATAAATCGATATCACTTTAACTTCAAGCAATTTGTTTAATTTACAAACATCTCCATGTAAAGATTTTCTGTGTTTTAATTGTTACTCATAATATTTTCGATCAGACAGGTTGTAACATGAGGTTCGATGGGAAAGAAGGCGCCAACATTTTCTTTTGGTAGTGGCTGTGTGCTGGTTTGTGTTAGAGAAACTCTTTTAATACGTCTTTTCAAACTTAAATCGGTAAGCAGTGTTGAGAATTCTACTTGACGAGATGTACGCTGGATTAAAGGAGTACTTCGAAATTTTAGGGTGGAAGGTAATGACTGTTCAAGCAGCTGGATTACAGGGAGCCACAGATAAAGAGGTTGTCGCGTATGCGAAGAAAAACAAGTTTATACTTGTGACACAAGACCAGAAACCAGGAGACTTAGCAGAGCTTACCGGAGTCAAATGCGTCGTAATATCTAATGCGATGATAGCCCGAATTGCTGACGAGAAAATTAGAGAGAAGTATCCTGATGGGAAATAAAAGCTTAAACAATGTATTTCTGGTTTGACTTTTCAAAATCCCTCACGATCTCCATAACTTTTTTCGGAGCCCGACTAAGATCTAGGGGAACCTTCTTCAATAAACTCCGTAGATTTGTCTGCGCTAAATGCGACACAACATTGTTTTCGCCGAACGCGTTTTTAGAAACATGATAAACCAGGTGCCTAGCCTTTCTT